>JALRFZ010000457.1 GCA_023253615.1 Verrucomicrobiales bacterium
CGAAGACGGCGAGGAGTTCCTCGACCACGGCGCTCCGGTTCGTCGCCGTGGGCTGGGCGGGGACGAGGCGCACCGAACCTCCCTCGCGGTTGGGGATGCCGGTGGTCGCGTTCTCGGGATGTTTGGCGAAAAGAGCGGCGAGTTTGCGATGGACGCTGCGGGCGCTGGCGCCACGCTCCGACTGTTCGTTCTTGAACTTGTCGAGCTCGCAGAGCACCTCCAGCGGAACGCAGACGTGGTTGTCGCCGAAGCGGTCGAGGCAGTCCGGATCGTGAAGGAGGACGTTGGTATCGAGGACGAAGTTCTTTCCGATGGGCGAGGGGGCCTTGAGGCCGTTGCCGTAAAGGGGCTTTCGCTTCTGTTTCTCTTCGGCTTTCCGCTTTGGTCCTCCATGGACGACAAACATCTCGGATTGGAGGGGACCGTGGAGAGGACCGTTCGCGACGGACTCGGAGGGGGTATCGGTCATAACTTCTGAAAGTGAGTCCCTGAGGACGCTGACACCGGAGATAGCGGGATCTTGGCCAAAATGGTTTGGAATGTCAAAAGATTCGGAAAATTTAATCAAAATTCCGCTCCGACCGCCGCGCGGGAGCCGAGGGCGTGGCCGGCGCGCAGTTGCTGGATGAGCGCCTCGACCTCCGTCTCGATCCGGGCGAGGGCGAGCGGCGGGGCGGTCTCATCGATGTCGGGGACATTCCAATAGCGGACCCGGTCGACCCAGTGGGGAAACCGATCGCGCATCATGGGACGGTGTTCGGACTCATAAAGCGCCACGACGAGGGTGGCCTCGGCGAGATCGCCCTCGACGAGCTTTTCCGGTGCGTGGCGCGTGAGGAGACGGGGGACCGACTGAACCTCGAGCCGGTCCGCCGCGTGGGGCGAGAGCGGCGCCTCCTCGAGGTGGGGGCGGAATCCCCGCGATTCGGCGCGCCAGGACAATCCATGTCGCGGCGCGAGAAAATTGAACCAAGCCTCCGCGTAACGGCTCCGGTAGAAGTTACCGGTGCAGAGGAAGAGGACGGATTGCCAGTCTTTCACGTCGCCCAGTATGTACCGGGTTGTGCCGGAAACCAATTAGGAAATGTTAAGGGTTTGACACGTGCGGGCGACGGAAGTGCAGATTTACGCTGCAGTGGAGTCGATGGAAATCGAAGAATCGGTCTTGAGCCGCCGGGCTCGTTCGATGCAATAGAGATGAAGGCCTCCGGCTGGACCAATCAGCGAGGTAAGAATCAGCATGAGGCTTCTGAACTCGAACAAGTCGAAAAAGAATGCGCCTAACCCGATTCCCAAACTGAGAATTCCAATGAGCCAAATACAAGGCCACGTCAAAGTCGATAATCCATTGGAGGAACTTCGCCAAAAGACCCAAAGGATCGTCATCGATTGGATGAGAGCCAGAGGAAGTTTGTCCCAGTATCCTACGATGAAAATGGCCACAAATAAAAGCGAGATCACCCACTTTGACCAAAAGACGGGATCCCGTTTCATGAGCAACGGATTCGCAGCCTGAAACACCAGGTTCTCACGCCGCCGGCGCGATCTCGTCGAGGACGCGGAGGAGGAGGGGAAGATTCACCGGCTTGGGCAGCACCATCTGGGTGCCGGCCTGGGCGACGGCGCCTTCGGAGAGTTCGGTGGAATCGACCAGCGCGGTCAGCATCACCACGGGGATCCGGGCGAGCAGGGGATTCGCCTGCAACTGCGCCTGGACATCACCTCCGTCCATCCCGGGCATGACGACATCGAGGAGAATGGCGTCCGGACTGAACTCGCGGGCGGCGGCGACAGCCTTGGTGGAATCGTTCTCGATCCTGACCTCGAAGGCACCTGAACGCTCGAGATTCATCTTGAGGAGTTCGGTGAACCCCGCCTCATCATCGACCAGCAGAATTTTTCGGGCCATGGATCGTGTGGGTTGAAGGTGGTGACCGCCTCAGGATGTCAGTTCGGTGGCTCCGGTGTCAATCTCTTTCGGAGGAGATCCCACTTTTACCCGGCCGGTGAGGGTGCGCACTTTGGAGGTCTCGAGTTTGGTCGGCAGGATGAGCCGCGCGACCGCGCCGGGTTCTTTCGACCGATTCTCCAGAGTCAGCTCGCCGCCGTGCAATTCCACGATGCGGCGTGCGACGGAGAGCCCCAGTCCGGTGCCGACGCCGGTGGCTTTTGTCGTGAAAAAGGGATCGAAGAGGCGGTTCACGTCCGCCGGGGCGATGCCATGGCCGTTGTCGATGATCTCGAGAATGACGACTCGGTCTCCGCTGCGGAAGACCTCGCGTTTGCGGGCTCCCTGGTTTTTCACGACCTCTTCGAGCGATTCGGAGCGCGCCCGGATCTTGATGAGTCTCGACTCGACGCCTCCCATGGCGTGGACGGCGTGGACGGCGTTGATGATGAGGTTGATGAGGACCTGCTCGAATTTCGACATGTCGAGAAAGACATGGGGCAGGTCTTTTTCCATGCGGACGTTCACCTTCGTGTTCGAGCGGGTCAGCTCGTGTTTCACGAGGAGGAGGACCTCGTCGACGACGCGTGAGAGCTGCGTGGGCTCGCGTGAAAGCGAGCGCTGCGATGAGAAATCGACGAGGCCGCGCACGATCCGGTCGGCCCGTTCGACCGCCCCGCGCATCTGCTGGAGGATTTTTTCGAGATTGGGATCGTCGGGCACGATCCCCTGGGAAAGGTAATCGACGCCGAGGAGGAGGAGGGCGAGCGGATTCTTCACCTCGTGGGCCACCCCCGCCGCGAGGCGCCCGATGGATTCGAGTTTCTCGGCCTGGATGAGCTGCATCTGGGTATACTGCAGCTCCTGGTTCGCCTGCACGAGGTGGCGGTTGAGGCGCTCGAGCTGCTCGCGCGATTTCACCTGCTCGGTGATGTCCTCGCTGATGCCGACGACGAGGAGGCGGCCCGTCTCCTCGTCATGCACGGGGATCTTCACGGTGCGGAGATGCACTTCGCGACCGTTTTTCGTCTCGATGATCTCCTCGGGGACCTTCATCAGGCTGCCCCGCTTGATCACCGCCTTGTCGACGCTGCGGAAGTAGTCGGCCGATTCCTGCGAGAAGAGATCGTAATCGTTTTTTCCGACGGCCTTTTCGGCCCGGATCGTGGTCACCTCCTCCTGCTTCTTGTTCCACAGGATGAAGCGGAAATCGTTCGTCGCGTCTTTCGCGAAGACGGCGACGGGGAGGTTGTCGAGGACGGATTCGACGATGCTGAGCTTTTCCATGATCCCGGCTTGGGGATCAGGTCTAGCAAAAGCCTTCCGGATTGGGAAGCAAAACGATGCGCGGATTGCGGATCAGCGGATCCACTCGCGGTAATTGCTGCGCATCCGGTCGGTCGCCTCCACCGGCGAGAGGGTGGGCGGAGGGGTGTAGGTGCCGTCGCCGGAGCTGCTGCCGCTGTTCGAGGCGCAGGAGGTGAGGCCGAGCAGGGAGGCCAGCGACGAGAGCAACAGCAGGGCGGGGAGGACTAGCGACTTCATGCGGGAACGAGGAGCAGAATTCTTTCCGGGAATCAACTCGAAAAGCGAGGGCGGTCCCACGTCAAAACGGGAGGGACAAGCGGTGCCGGATCTGCCACGATGGACGCATGTTCCCCCGTCTGATCGTCGTCTTTCTCCTCGCCGGTCGTCTTGTCGTCCATTCCCAGGATCATCTCGTGAGGGAGACGGAAGCGCTTTCGCCCGAGGAAGAGCTCGCCTCTTTCACCGTGCCGGAGGGGTTTGCCATTTCACTCTTTGCCGCCGAGCCGATGATCCACAAGCCGATCAATCTCGCGATCGACGGGCGCGGGCGGGTCTGGGTCTCTTCGACCGTCGAGTATCCCTATGCCGCGGAGAAATCCCGCTGGTCCGATCCGCAGGGTACCCGGGTGAGCGGCAGCCGGGATGCCATCAAGATCCTCGAAGACACGGATGGCGACGGACGCGCCGATCGGGTGACCGACTTTGCCGACGGCCTCAATATTCCGACCGGCGTGCTCCCCTGGCATCGGCCGGAGCATGCCGATGGTTGCATCGCCTGGAGCATCCCGAATCTCTGGTATTTCGCCGACACCGACGGGGATGGGAAGGCCGATCTCCGCGAAGTGCTCTTGGGTCCGCTCGGGTATGAAAAGGACACCCACGGCATGGTCTCGAGTCTGCGCCTCGGCGCCGATGGATGGGTCTATGCGACGCATGGTTTCAACAATACCAGCGTGATCCGCGCGAAGGACGGAAGCGAGCTCGAGCTGCATTCGGGCAACGTCTTCCGCTTCCGTCCTGATGGATCGCGGGT
>JALRFZ010000473.1 GCA_023253615.1 Verrucomicrobiales bacterium
CTATCCCGCCCTCATCCGCAAGACCGAGCCAAAGCCGCTCCGCGTCTTTCTCCAGGAAGGCGAGACTGATCTCGACAATCTCCATGGCAACTGGCCGCTCGCGAACCGCCAGATGGAGGCGGCGCTGAAGTTCGCCAAGTACGACCATCAGCTCGTGATGGGCACCGGCAAGCACAGCGGCCGGCACGGTGGTGCGATCTTCCCCGACACGATGCGTTGGATTTGGCGCGACTGGAAGAATCTTGAACCGTGAACATTGACACGGTTTCCGTGTTTCTGTAAATTCGTGCCGTGAAGAACATCACCATCACCCTGCCTGATGAGATCGCGCGGCAGACGCGAATTCTCGCGGCCGAGGCTGACACCAGCATGTCCCGGTATTTGTGCGGTCTGATCACGGAAAAGATTCAGTCCACCTCCAATTACCGTGCGGCGATGTCGCGTTATCTGAGCCGACCCGCCCGGACGCTCCGGAAACCGGCTCAGGCCATGCCCTCCCGGGACGAACTTCACGATCGAGATGCACTTCGTTGATACGAACGTGCTGGTCTATGCGCGGGACAAGACGGAACCCGCAAAACAAGAACGGGCGCGTGAGATCATGCGCCGCCTCTGGGAATCCGGCACGGGCCGTCTCAGTCATCAGGTCTTGCAGGAGTTTTATGTCACCGTGACCCGCAAGCTCAAACCCGGCCTTCCGCCCGATGAAGCCAGGAATGAAATACGCGACCTTTTCGCCTGGAATCCTGTCGCTCCCTCCGAAGGTCTTTTCGAAAATGCCTGGGAGATCGAGGAGCGCTGGCAGCTCTCCTGGTGGGACAGTCTGATCGCCGCTTCGGCTTGGCAGGCCGGTTGTTCCACCCTGCTGTCCGAGGACCTGCAGGATGGTTTGCAACTCGGCAACTTGCGCGTCCTGAATCCCTTCTCACCCCTGTTCGATCCGGCATCGCTCGATTGAAGAACTGACTCAACCCTGTTTATCCATGCACCGCACCCTCTTCACCCTCGGCCTCGCCGCCTTCCTGGCCCTGCCCCTCGCGGCGCAGGACATGCCCCTCTCGCAGATCCTTCCGGAGGATTCCCAATGGGAACTCGTCGCCGAAGGATACGAGTTCACCGACGGCCTCACCGCCGACGCGGGGGGGAATCTCTATTTCTCCGACGTGAAGGGCGGGAACGCTGTCTACCGCGTGGACGCCACCGGCAAGGTCTCCGAATTCATCGCGAACGCCCCGGGGATCAGCGGTCTCAAATGGGGTGCTGACGGACGCCTCTTCGCCTGCGTCTCCAAGGAGCAGCGCGTCGTCGTCTTCGGCAAGGACAAGGCGCTCACCGAGCTCGCCAAGGAGGTGCGGCCAAACGACCTCGTCGTGACGCACGATGGAAACCTCTACTTCACGATGACGCCGACCTCGGAGATCCGTCGCATCGATCCCGCGGGAAAGATGACGGTCGTCAGCACCGGTGTCGTCACGAAGCCGAACGGCATCGCCCTCTCTCGCGACCAAGGCACGCTCGCGGTCTCGGATCATGGCGGCAAATTCACCTGGACCTTCCGCATCGAGCCCGATGGCACCCTCGCCCATCCGGGGAACTACATGACGCTCGTCACTCCCGGGGAAACACCCGAAGTCGCGAAGGGTGATGGCATGACCACCGACATCCATGGCCGCTACTACGTCACCAGTGCCGAAGGCCTCCAGATCTTCGACCCGACCGGGCGTCTCTGCGGCGTCCTGCCCGCGCCCGGTCCGCAGGTGCCGCTGGTGAGCTGTTGCTTCGCGGGCCCCGACCACGCCTGGCTCCATGTTGCGAATGGCGGTAAAATCTGGCGACGCAAGACCTCGACCCGCGGCGCTCTCGGATTCGAAGCCCCGCAGGCCTACGAGGTGATCCCGAAGTGATCTCCGACAACCCAGCCACCCTTATGGCCGCGCCCGCCTGGTCCGACACGATCCGCCGCCTCTACCTCTCCGGTGCGGCGAATCAATTCATCCTCCACGGCAATGTCGCCGACCGCCTCCTCATTCCAGGCGGATCCGGTCCCACGACGGGCAGCCTCACCGACTTCCTGACAAAAGAACAATTGCGCCGCTTCGACATCGTCATCGGTTTCGAGCTCGGTTCGGGCGTGCGGGTCCTCGCGGGGGAGGAACTTTTCCGCCAGATCGCCCCTCCGGGCAATCCGCCGACGACACCGGCCCAGGTCGTGGGCTGGCTCGATCATTTTCTCCGGCTCTGCGTGAACCTGCGCGGCCTGGCCCCTTCGGCCTCCGGGACTCCCGGCGTCACGGGAAAAAACCATGCCATCGCCATCGTCATCGGAGCGGCGGATCTCCTCTTTCCAGTCGCGAAGCAGGTGCGCGATTACGAGTTGAATTCCATGGCCTCGGTGGTGCGATCGTGGTCCCACGAGACGCATTTTCTTGAGCAGCATCTCGCCGTGTTCCTCCTCACGGAACACCTCAACGATCTCAATCGCCTGCTCTCGCAGAATCCCCGCGCCGCGCTCGTCGAGGTGCCGCTGCCGGACGAGGAGACCCTCGTGGAGGTCTTCCGACATTTCGCGGACCGCTTTCCGATGGCGCTGCGTGACTTCGCCGATCGTCCGGATTTCCCCGCGGCCCGTCTCGCGGGTGCCACGATCGGATCGATCGAGTCGCTCCTGAAACAGCGTGAGTATGCCCAGACGTCGCTTGGCGAAGCCGATCTGTCGGACTTGAAGAAGTCGCTCGTGGAGAAGGACGCCCAAGGCCTCATCGAATTCCTCGAGCCGAGCCGCACCCTCGATGACGTCCACGGGAGCGACGCGGTGAAATCCTGGATGCGTCAGGATCTCGCGCTCTGGCGCGAAGGCGATCTCGCCGCGATGCCGATGGGCTACCTCCTCAGCGGTCCCGTCGGCACCGGGAAGACCTACTTCGTCGAATGCCTCGGCGGCGAGGCCGGGGTCCCCGTGGTGAAACTGAGGAATTTCCGCGACCGCTGGGTCGGCAGCACCGAGAGCAATCTCGAGAAGATCTTCGGCCTGCTCCGAGCCCTCGGTCGCTGCATCGTCTTCATCGACGAGGCCGATCAAGCCCTCGGCAGCCGCGACGCCGGCTTGGGGGATTCGGGCCTCTCGGGCCGCGTCTATTCGATGATGGCCAAGGAGATGAGCAACACCGCGAACCGCGGCCGCATCCTTTGGATCCTCGCTTCGAGCCGGCCCGATCTGATCGAGGTCGATCTGAAACGTCCCGGCCGGGTCGATGTGAAGTTCCCACTCTTCCCCGCGCTCGACGCCACCGAAGCTTATGCCCTGATCCGGGCACTCGGCAAAAAACACCAACTCGCCCTGCCGAAGGAATGTCCGGGGGATCTTCTTCCGCTGATGCCCGATCACGTCACCCCGGGAGCGGCCGAAGCCCTCGCAATCAAGATCTATCGGCTGGTGAAAGTCGGTGGTCTCGATCCCCTCGCCGCCCTCCGCGACTGCCTCGGCGAGTATCAGAATCCCATCCCCGAAACGACGATGCGCTTCCAGATCGGTCTCGCCGTGAAAGAGGCCAGCGATCTGGCGTTCGTGCCCGAGATCTACCGGCACCTCGCCACGGAGTAAGAAGGGCCCTTTGGAGGTCCGCGGAAACGTTGAAATTTTTACGTTTTCCCGAGATATTCGTTGCCCTTGATCGTCAAACGGTTCATACTTAGGGCCAATTTCCCGTTTTCTGGATTTTCCATAAAATTCAGAGTCATTTGTTTTTGATTTTTCTCTTTTTCCCGGACCATGGCCGCCAAAAGATCGAGCGACGCGAGACGAAAATCCGCCCCGCGGAAAACGTCAGCCGCACTCGAAAAGAAGAGCGTCCGCGAAGCGCGGGAGGCACCGGATGGGCCCTACGCATTCCACGAAGGCGTGGCGATCGTTCTTGCCGGTTTCTGCACGATGTTCGTGCTCGCCTTGATCTCTTATTCACCCGCCGATCTGCCCTCGTGGGTGCCCTTCAGCAGCCAGGCCGGGGAAAATGCCGCCGTACTGAACTTCATCGGACCCGTGGGAGCCGTTCTCGCGGGTTACGCCTACTTCTTCTTCGGCGCCGCCGCCTATCTCGTGCCCGCGGTGCTGGCCTGGTGGGCCGTTCAGATCCTCACCGGCGCCCGTCCCTTCCACGCCCGGAACATCGGATCGTTCGTGTTGTTGGTCGTCTCGGCGGCCTGCATCGTCGAATACCAACCCTGGTTCTTCCTCGATTGGCAGGAGCGACTGAATCTTCCGAAGAGCGCCGGCGGCTTCATCGGCTACGGTTTTGGGCAAAAGGTGGTGGAGCAACTGCTCGGCTCGGTCGGATCCGTCATCGTTGTCTCCCTGATCTACATCATCTCGCTGATTGTCATCACGGGCATCCATCCCTTCCAGTTTTTGCTCCTGCTGCTCGATGGCCTGAAAGAAGCCGCTATCTGGCTGCGCGAGCTCGGCCCGGTGATCGCGAGCATCCGGCTGCCCTCCTTCCTTCCCCGCGCTCCCGAGCCGGTTTCGAACTCCCGCTCCCGCATCCTCACTGAGAAGCCCGAGCGGGCCGAAGCTCCGAAGAAGGAGCCCAAACCGGCAAAAGCCGCACCCGTCGCGGCCGCCATCGAGCCGGCGCAGCCCGATCTCTTCGATGCGGCCAAGACGCCAGATCCCGAGCCACAGATCCTCGACTCGACCCAGCGCGCACGGAAGAAGCTCACGCCCGAGGAAGCCGCCGGATCGCTCTTCGATCGTGAGAAAAAGAATGCGGGAGCCCTCCTTGCCGGTGGTCAGTTCCCCGACTACGAGCTGCCGAGCCTTTCCATTCTCCAGTATGCCGACGACGATGCCACGACCCCGACGAACGAGTCGGAATTGCTCGCGCAGCAAAACACCATCGTCACGACGCTGTCGACCTTCGGCGTCGAGGTGAAGCCCGGCAACATCACCCGCGGCCCGACCATCACCCGCTACGAACTCTACCCCACCCCGGGGCTGCGCGTGAACCGCATCAGCGCCCTCGGGGCCGACCTCGCCCGCGCCACCAAGGCAGAGCGCATCAACATCCTCGCGCCCGTCCCCGGCAAAGACACCGTCGGCATCGAGATCGCAAACAACGAGAAGGTGCCCGTCGCTTTGCGCGAACTCTTCGAGGATGAAGCCTTCCGCGATACCAAGGCCAAACTGCCGCTCGCGCTCGGGAAGGATGTCTATGGACGCACCATCGTCGGCGATCTCGCCCGCATGCCCCACCTTCTCGTCGCCGGAGCGACCGGCAGCGGCAAGAGCGTCTGCATCAACAGCATCATCGCGAGCCTGCTCTATCGCTTCACGCCCGATGAGCTCCGCTTCATCATGGTCGATCCAAAGGTGGTCGAGATGCAGCTCTACAACGACCTGCCCCACATGGTCATCCCCGTGGTGACCGATCCGAAGAAGGTCCTCCTCGCCCTGCGCTGGGTCATCAACGAGATGGAGCGCCGCTACGCCCTTTTCGCGAAGGTCGGCACGCGCAATTTCGACGGCTTCAACGCGATGCGGGCGCGTGAACTGAAAGAAGAGGCGGAGGCGGAAGAAGCCGCCGAACTCGAGCTCGCCGCCGCCACCGCCTCACGGGCAAAGAAGGGTGCCAAAGCCCAACCCGAGCTGGCTCTCGTCCACCATGTCAGTCTGACCGACGAACTCGAGGAGGAAGGTTTCCCCATTCTTGAAGAGGACGAGGAAGAGCCGGAATTCGAGGAGCCCGCTCCCCGCAAAAACCGCCCTACCTCGGGCGAAGACCTGCCCGAGAGCCTGCCCTACATCGTCGTCATCATCGACGAGCTCGCCGACCTCATGCAGACCGCCCCGGCGGATGTCGAGACCGGCATCGCCCGCATCGCGCAGAAGGCGCGTGCCGCCGGCATCCACCTCATCGTCGCGACGCAGACGCCACGGGCTGACGTCGTCACCGGCATCATCAAGGCGAACATCCCCTCGCGCATCGCCTTCCAGGTTTCCTCGAAGACCGACAGCCGCATCATCCTCGACGCGAACGGCGCCGAGAATCTCGTCGGAAAAGGCGACATGCTCTACCTCCCGCCCGGCAGCGCCCAGCTCGTCCGCGCCCAGGGAGCCCTCATCACCGACGAAGAGGCCCAGGCGCTCGTCGATGCCTGCGCCTCGCAGGGCAAACCGCGTTTCGAACCCGAGGCCCAGGAGGCCCTCGAGTCCGGCGGTTTCGGCGACGAGGGCGAGGAGATCACCGACGCTGACGAGGAGACCCTTGAGAAGTGTCTCGAGGTCATCTGCATCGAGAAAAAGGCGTCGACTTCGCTGCTCCAACGCAAAGTCCGGCTCGGTTACACCCGCGCCGCCCGCATGATCGACATCCTCGAGAGCCGCGGCATCGTCGGCCCCGGCGAGGGCGCGAAACCACGGGAAATTCTCGTCGATCTTTCCGACGACTTCGCGTAAGTTGCGGTCGCGAAGTCCAGGGGGGCGGGAGTCTGCCGCATCTCATCCGGCGCGAACGCCGCACGGAGCCGTCCCTCCATCCGCAGCCCCGGCCCACCGGCTTTCCCCACACCCATCAGGCGCGCACCATGCCGACGATCGGAGAAAAACTCGAGGAAACACGCCTCCGCCGCGGACTCACCGTGGAGGATGTGGCCCATGAGACCCGCATCCATCCGAACATGCTCATCCGCATCGAGGAGGATGATTTTTCCCAGTTCCCCAGTGTCGCCTACGCGAAGAGTTTCATCCGCAAATACAGCGAGCATCTCGGCGTGGATCTCGGCGACGCGATGGAAACCCTGAACGGGGGCGTGATGCGCCTCGGCGAGAACGAGCTGATGGGCGAAATGAAAAAGACGATCCACAAGGATCGCCGCTTCCGGCTCGAACGCACGCCCCGTGCCTTCCGCCGCCGCAGCGACAAACCGGCGGGAGCCCCGCTCTTCCTCAATCTCGTCCTCGGCACCCTCATCGTCTCGCTCGGCCTCTTTTATTTCCTCGGATACAACGCGCCTTCCGCCCAGAAGGCGAAGGAGGAAATCGCCCGCGGTCTCGGCATCGAGCTGCCACCGGCGACGACCCCGGAGACCCCCGCATCCGCACCGCGGACTCTCCCCGACTCCCCGGCGGCCACCGACGCAGGCTCGCCGGCGGCCCCGCCGGATTCTCCGGGCAACGTCACCGCCGATCCGACGATCCCACGCGACGATCCCGCAGGCCGGCAGGCGCCTCCCGCTCCGGGAGAGACGCCGGTCTATCCTCCGATCAAACCGGCCGTCGAGATCTCCTTCGACGACGCGCTCAAGCCACGCCCGGCCGCCCCATCGCCGGCCACGGGGGGCGCGATCACCCCCGGTCTCACGGGATCGGCGGCGACGCCCGGCCCCGCCACCCCCCGGCCACGAGAGACTCCCGGCCTGGTCATTTCAGAGAATCCGGTCGCGCCTCCACATGCCGCCCGCGCCGTCCCCTCCGGCCCCTCCCGGGCCGAGCCGCAGCCGGCCCTGCTCCCCGAAGGTACGCTGCCTCCCGGCCCCGCTCCCATCCGCGCGCAGCCAGTCCCGCCGGCACCGTGATCCGGAGATTTTTTGGAAGAGAGTTGCATAAGCGGTGATGTCGGATCGTCGATCCGAATGATGCCGCCACCTTCGCAAAGGACGAAGGATGGGGCGGTTTCAAAACCCCATCCGGCCCCGGCCGGACATCGCCTCCCCTCCCCCATGAAACTCCGACTCCGTTCCTCCCGCCCGCTGAAGTGGCTCCTCGTCGCCTCGGCGTTTTTTCTGCTCACCGCCGGCGGCGCCCACGCCCGATACGGTGCCTTCGCCTACTCGACCGGCAGCGGCTCCTATGGAGCCTATGGACTCAGCTGGAACTGGCGGACCGTGAACGCCGCGGTGAACTCGGCCGTTTCCACCGCCAGCTACTACAACGGCGGCTACCTGAACGGCTACCGCTACGCGTGGTGGGGCCACGCCGGCTATGAAGCGGGCGCACGCGGCTTCAACTGGGATGGCTCCTATGTGAACTTCGGCTGGGCGCGCGGCTGGCGCACCCGCAGCGGCGCGATCAACTACGCGATCGGCCGCCTCGGCTACAACACCTATTCCCTGGGCTACGCCAGCGGCTTCAACCGCTGACAGGCTTGCCCCGAGGTTCCAACATCGAGCGCATGAGCCGTCAATCGCCCACCCGCCTCCTCATTCCGGTCATCACGGGCATCGTGCTCTTCGCCCTTGGATTCTGGGCCGGCAAGCGGCAAACGACCGCTCCAGAGGGAGCCTCGGCGACCTCCGGAGCGGATGAAGGCCTCTCCGCGCGCTCGTTCCCCGCCCTTTCGGACCGACCGTCCCTGCTCGGGGACAGCGCGGGCGAAGGTGGCGGGGGT
>JALRFZ010000497.1 GCA_023253615.1 Verrucomicrobiales bacterium
GACCTCGGCTCGGCCAAGTCAATCAAGATCACGAAGGAAGACACCACGATCATCGAAGGTGAAGGCAAGAGCGAGGCCATCAGCGGCCGCGTTTCCCAGATCCGCCGCCAGATCGAGGAGACCACCTCGGACTACGACCGCGAGAAGCTCCAGGAGCGCCTCGCCAAGCTCGCCGGCGGTGTCGCCGTCATCAACGTCGGTGCCGCCACCGAAACGGAGATGAAAGAGAAGAAGGCCCGCGTCGAAGACGCCCTCCACGCGACCCGTGCGGCCGTCGAAGAAGGCATCGTCCCCGGCGGTGGCACGGCGCTCATCCGCGCCCAGGCCTCCATCGGCGACCTCGGTCTCACCGGTGATGAAGCGACCGGCGCCGGCATCGTCGCCCGCGCCATCGAGGCTCCCCTCCGCCAGCTCGCCGCCAACGCGGGCCGTGAAGGCGCCCTCATCGTCGAGAAGGTGAAGAACGAGAAGGGCAACGTCGGCTACAACGTCGCCACCGACACTTACGAGGATCTCGTGAAGTCCGGTGTCGTCGACCCGACCAAGGTGACCCGCAGCGCTCTCCAGAACGCCGCCTCGATCTCCGGTCTGCTCCTCACCACCGAGTGCCTCATCTCCGACGTTCCGGAGAAGAAGGAAGCCGGCGCCGAGCACAGCCACGACCACGGCATGGGCGGCATGATGTGATCCGCCGCGTTTCTCCCCGGAGAAACGATTTCGAAAGGCCGGGCGCGTCGCGAGACGCGTCCGGTTTTTTTTCGTACCCGCCCGCGGAGCGCCGGCACGGTGGAGCGGACTCAGAGCCAGCCCTTGCGCTTGAAGAACCAATAGGGCAGCAGCGCCGAGAGGATCATCAGCCCGATCGCGAAGGGATAACCGAAGGGCCACTCCAGCTCGGGCATGTGTTCGAAATTCATCCCGTAGATCGAGGCCACCAGCGTCGGTGGCAGGAAGACGACGGCGGCGACGGAGAAGATCTTGATGATGCCGTTCTGTTCGATCCCGATCATGCCGAGGGTCGCATCCAGCAGCAGGGTGATTTTCCCCGAAAGGAAGCCGGCGTGATCGCCGATGGAATGAAGGTCGCGCGTGATCGTCTTGACGCGGGTGCGGCGGTCTTCGGTGCCCTCGATCCGCACGATGTGCTGGGCGTAGAAGCCGACGGCACGGTCGAGCGTCATGAGGCTGTCGCGGATGTCCGAGAGGAGGTCGCCGGCGCGGCCGATTGTCTCCAGATAGGATCGGTGCATCTCGGCGCGTTTCGGCCGCGAGACCTTCGCTTGGAAAATGCCCTTCGACACGGGGGTGACGGTGCGTCCCGCCCGTTCGATGATGTCGGCGAGGCGATCGACGAGGGTCTCGAGCAATCCGAGGAAGATCGTCTCGCCATTCTCACCCGCGATGGGAGAACGGACCGCGCGCGTCGCGAAGAGGCCGAAGGATTTCGGGTCGTGGTAGCGGATCGTGATGAGCTTGCCACCGATGAGGACGAAGGTCACCGGCCCCATCGTCGTGTTTTCCTCCTCCGTGTAGGCGGGGAGCTGGGCGGTCATGAAAAGTCCGCCGTCCTCCTCGTAGAGACGGCTCGAGATCTCGATCTCCTCCATGTCCTCGCGGGTCGGCAGCTCGATCCCGAGGATCTTCTCCAAGGCCACTTCCTCCTCCCGGGCGGGGGAAAGCAGATCGATCCAGGAAGCCTTTTCAAAATCATCCGTTTCGACGAGGCGTCCGTGACGGAGAAGATAGGCACGGCTCATGGCGAAGGATGGCTCAATCCGCCGCCTGATTCAACGCCTCGCCTTCGATCGCCACCCAGGTGAGCAGGGCCGCGCCCATCACGAGCCGGTACCAGGCGAATCCATTGAAGGTGTGGCTCTGCACGAAATGGATGAGCCACTTCACCACGATGAAAGCCGAGATCGCCGAGACGACCGTGCCGAGGGCATGCATGGACCAATCCTCCGCATGGGCACCGCCCTCCTGGATGACGTTGAAGGTTTGGAAGGCACCGGCGGCGATCAGGGTGGGCACACCGACGAGAAAGGAAAACTCGGTCGCACCCGGACGAGCCGCGCCGAGGGCCATGGCGATGAGGATGCTCGCACCAGACCGCGAGGTGCCGGGGAACACCGCCGCGAGGATCTGGGCGAGCCCGACCGCGACCGCGACGCGCCACCCGATGGTGTCGGTGCCCTGGTGGTTTTTCCGCCAGGCCTCGACTCCGAAAATGACAAAGGCGCCGATGAAGGTCGCCCACGCGACCGGAGCGACGGTCTCAGGCAGGCCGATGTCGAGTTTCTTGATGAGGACGCCGCCCACCGCGGTGATACCAAAGGCGGTGGCGAGTTTCGCGAGGTAATCGCGCGTGTCCGGATTGCCCAAAGTCGTGGCGAGCGTCTTGACCCGGTCCGCGAAGACCGCGACCACGGCGAGGACCGCGCCGCTCTGGATGACGATCGAAAAAAGATCCGACTGTCGCGGCAGCCAGCCGAGATTCTGGGGGATGAGGAGATGGCCGGTCGAAGAGATCGGAAGGAATTCGGTGATGCCTTCGATCAAGCCAAGAATGACGACAGCCAGCCAGGTTGGGAGGGTTTCCATGCGAGTGCGTAGCCTAGTTTACGCGCAGATCGCATGATTGAAAAATCGTAATATCAGTAATTGTTCGAATTCAGCGTGGGGCGGGGCGCGCGGAGTGCGGAGGGGGGGTGGAGTGGTGGAGTATTGGAGTATTGGAGCGTTGCACTCCATCACTCCACTCTCCGCTCGGGCCAATCGAGATGGCGATGCAGGAAATCGTAGGTACCCTGTCCGTTGATGGTGTGAGGGCCGACGAACCACTCGATCTCGCAGTGGTTCTCGAGGCCGAGTTTGGCCTCGTAGAGATTTTTCACCTTCGCGAACTCGAAGGCGACCTGCTCGTCAGGTGCCACGCCGTCGAAGTGTCCGCGTTCGACCATGAACGGACGTGGGCAGATCAAGGCGGCCATCTCGGCATAGTTGAAGGTGCCGCCGAGATTCCATTCGAAGATCTCGTATTCGCCCTTGTTGGCGTAGCTGTAACGGAGCGACTCCGCGTCGGTCGCGGCGTTTTTCCAGACCCATTCGTTGAAGTCGGCCGAACAGATCGAGAGGCAATAGCGCTCCACGAGCGGTGGGATGCGCATGGCCGACTTGCCACCGTAGCTGAGCCCGTAAAAGGCGATTTTGTCAGGATCGACGAAGGGTTGTGCGGCGAGCCAGTCCGTGATCTGGCGGTGCTGCGGCACGATGATGGAGAAGAGCGTCTTCCCGATCGACTGGGCCTTGAACTGCTGCATCCGGAAGAGATCGAAATACTTGTAGCCGTTCTGCGGGGCGAAGGTGATGAAACCGCGCTCCGCGAGACGGGTCGCAAAGGCTTTGTAGGAGTTGAAATGGGCCTCGCCGACAACGTCCTGTGGCGTGCCCTCGAGCCCGTGCTGGCAGAGGACGACGGGACGTTTTTCGCCGGAGGAGAGGTCGAGGTCTTTTGGCAATGTCAGGATGCCGTAGGCGATCACTTTTTCGCCGCCGCTCTCCATCACGTCCATGAGCACTTCGTAAGACAGGGTCTTGTCGCCGACCTGATAGGGTCGGGTGCGGACGTTCGGAGCGAGCAGGGGCAGCTCGAAATCGCCGATGACCTCGGTGCGGAATTTCTCGCGGTAGGGTTCGATCGTCGCCTGGAAGTTTTCGAGGGTGTCGGTCTTGAGATCGGCGAAGTAGCGTTTCCGGTCGCCCGCGGCTTCGATGAGGGCGAGGCGGTTGTGGAGAACGAGGTCGTTGGTGCGGGTCTTGAGAGGGATTACCATCAGCTTCTCCGAGCCGGTGCGTTTCGCGAGGGGTAGATCTCCGAGCAGTTGTGAAAGTGCTTCGTCGGAGACCGGATACGACCCGTGGACGAGAGTGGTCTTCGCATCGGGTGCGAGGGGCGCGACTCTTTCCAATTCGGCGGACACCTCGTCGTCGCTCGGATGCGGCAGCAGGCCTGGTTTTCCCGGGATTTCGGCGCGCTTTTCGAAATCGATTTCGAGCACCTCGGAGGCTCGATAGCCGTAGGCCGGAGCCGTGCCCTGCTCGATCACGAGCGGGCGCGGGGCGACGAGGGCGGCCAGCTCGGCATCGCCGAAGGTGCTCGGCAGTCCGAAGACGTTGCGATCGGCGGGCTCGCGCCAGAGGCCTTCGCGCGGACCGAACGACCCGCTGACGAGGGCCCGCCCGATGCGCTCATCGAGGGCGGCGGCGAAGAGGACGAGTCGACCGCCCTCGCCGTGACCGACCGCGAAAACGGGCCGCTTGGATTCCGTCTGGTCTGAATGGAAGCAGTCGATCGCCGATTGGATTTTCAAGACCTCGTAGCCCGTCATGGTCCGGCCGAGGAGGAAGGCGGAGCGTTGGATCCACTCGCGTTGGCTGAGTTTCCATTCGTTCAATCCGCGTGGTACGAGCCTCAGCACGAGGACCCGGCATCCGCTCGCGGCAAGGGTGAGGGCCGCCGGAGGCATGGCAAAGCGGTAGTCCGCATCGGGCACGTAGATGACGTCGGCATGGATCTCTCCTTCGGGCAGCACGATCTCGCCATCGCCATGGACTTGGCCGAAGGATTTCCAACGCACCCGATGAATGTTGGCACCGACTTCCGCGTTTTCCTCATCCGGACGAGCCGACAGATATTGAAACCGATTGCCGGTCCCGGAATCAGACTGGAACCGCGTCTCCCGATCGATGCCGAGCATGCGGGAGAGTTCGTCGCGCGAAGATGGGTTTCCGCTCTTCCATCGTTCGTCCCGCTCCTTCGCCGCCCGCTCGATTTCGCGATCGAGGAAACGATCGTTCGCTTCGTGCAGCCTCCTCGGGAGATCACCGGTTTCCGTCAGCGCGGCCGTGCCGGGAAGGGGATCGGTCGCGGTGGCGGGCTTCAAGACCGGCCAGGCGGGCGTCTCCTGGGCGAGGAGCGGAGCGGTGAGGCCGCAGAGGGCGGCAAGGAGCGGACGCGTCGGGATCATCTTGGTATTGGATCAAATCCTCCGGGAGAATACAGCCTCCGAATCGGGCGCATTGGCGTCATCAGGAACGAGGTGGGTTTCCCGGTAGGGGTTTCACGGGCGCGGTGAATCCGGGGAAACCCCGATCCAGCGGGGCGACCGCAACAGCCGCCGGGGGGAGGAAATCCTTTCGTCTTGAACTCTGCGGCAGTTTTTGGAGAATGCGTTCATGAAACGGCTTCTCCTCCCTCCGCTCGTGCCGGTTCTCGGATTCCTCGCCGGACTCCCCCCGGCCCAGGCGGGGTGGACCGATGGAAAGGCGGCCGCCAACGTCATCGGTCAGCCCGATTTCACCTCCGGACAAGACAACCAGGGCCTCGTCGCCCCCACGGCATCGACCTTGAACGGTCCGCAGGGCCTCGCCCTCGATCCGACCAGCGGAAAACTTTTCATCTGCGACAGCTCGAACCAGCGCGTCCTGCGCTACGCCTCGCCCGTCGCCTTCGTCAACGGAGGCGCGGCCGAGGCGGTCTTCGGGCAGGAAGGATTCACCACCAACACCGCCGGTTCCCAGCGCGACAAGTTCAGCAGTCCCGCCGGGATCACCGTCGATGCCGCGGGCAATCTCTGGGTGGCCGACAACATCAACAACCGTGTCGTCATGTTCCAGGACGCCGCTTCCAAGCCGAGCGGGGCCGACGCGGACGGGCTCCTCGGGGCCGCGACCTTTCTCACGAATCCCGCCGGCAACGGCGACGGGCAGATGCGACAGCCCCAGGATGTCGCGGTCGATGGCGCCGGGCGGGTCTGGGTCGCGGATTGGCAGAATCACCGCATCCTCCGTTTCGACAACGGGGCCGCCGGGGCCATCGCCAACGCGGACGATCCGGGGCAAAACTCCGCCCCTGCCGACGCCGTCCTCGGGCAATCGGGGTTCGGTCTCGCCCAGATCAACCGGGGCAGCGGCACGCCGGTGCGCAACGGGATGAATCTCCCTTGGAAAATCGAGATCGATCGCACCGGCGATCTCTGGGTGTCCGACAGCGGCAACGGGCGCGTTCTCTATTTCGTCGATCCGTCGGCCAAAGCAAATGGAGCGGATGCGGACGGGCTCCTCGGCCAGATCAATTTCACGACCAACAGCGGTCCCGCTGCCTTGAGGGAGCGTTTCTGGGGGCCGCGCGGTCTCGCGATCGATTCGCGCGGCGCGCTCTGGGTGACGGAGGAGTTCAACCACCGCGTGGTCCGTTTCGACCTGCCCGCCGCGGCCGCCCTCGCGAATGCATCCGACAGCGAGCTCACCCCGCCCTTGCCCGATGGCGTGCTCGGCCAGCCGGATTTCGTCACCAACGATCAAAACAATACCGCCGCCGGCATGCTCAGCCCCTGGGATGTCGAGACCTCGGCCTATGGCGATGTCTGGGTGGCGCAAAAGGGGAACGTGAACGGCGGGCACCGCGTGACCCGCTTTTTCCCGGATGCGCCCTCCTACCGCAGCGATGGCCGGATCGGAGCGAAGGCGACGCGGCTGAAGGGCAACGGCGTCTACAATCTCACCGGTGGCGGGCAGAAGCTCACCGCCCTCTCGATCGACCGGAAAAAGGTCCTGCTCTATGTCCGTGCCGACAACGATGGCGAGTATGCCGACGACTTCCGCATCCTCGGTCCGGGGAGCAACCGCGACTTCAAGGTGAAGTATTTCGCGACCTCTTCCGGCAAGCGGAACATCACCGGCGAGGTGAAATCCGGCGGCTTCATCGAGCGGGCCATCCTCGTCGGTCAGGATCGCGATTATCAGGTGGAGGTGAAGCCGAAGGCCTCGACCAAGGGCAAGGTGAAGAAATGGAAACTGTCGCTCGATCTCATCTCTCTGCGGGCCGACACGACCGACCGCGTCAAGGCGACGGTGAAGACGAAAAAGTGAACATTGGCACCGACCCGATCGCACCCGGATCCTTCCGCCTTTACCAGCATGAAATCCGCGCCAAAGGGAAGGAAAAATCCCGTCGGGCGACGGTGCGCGCGTGGATCCAGGCGAGCTCGACCACCGACGGCCAGATCGACCGCGTGATCTCGCTGGTGAAGAACCGGCCGAAGTGAGCGGGCGGGGGGGACAGGGCGACTCACATCCCCAAACCGTATTTCAGCAGCGCTTCCGACTCCTGCCAGACGGCGGGGCTGCTGCTGCCGAGCATCACGGCGACGACCGTCCTGCCGTTCGCCGTCGCCGAGGAGACGAGGCATTTGCCCGCGGCGTTCGTCGTGCCGGTCTTGAGTCCCGTGCAATAGGGGAAATGATGCAGCACCTGGTTGGTGTTGGTGAGGGTGCGCGTCGAGCCGTTCGCCATGCGGAAGGAGTAGGAGCGTTTCGCGCAGATCTCGCGGACCGCCGGATTCCGCAGCGCGGCCATGCCGAGTTCCGCCAGATCGCGGGCGGTCGAGTATTGGCCGGGAGGCGAGGGGAGTCCGTTCGAGTTGGTGAAGTAGGAATTCATCATCCCCAGTTGGCGCGCCTTCGCGTTCATGCTCGCGACAAAGGCGGCTTCGCTGCCGGAGTGGTCGCGGCCGAGGGCGCGGGCGATGTCGTTGCAACTGCGGATCAGCACCGCATGCAGGAGCTGATCCCGCGTGTAGACCTCTCCGGGCTTGATTCCCATGATGGTCGGCTCCGCCCAGGTGTCCGGCTCGGCGATCGTGACCGGAGTGCTGAGACCGCCACGCTCCGCGACAAGGAGACCGACGAGCAGCTTCTGCGTGCTCGCGGCGGGCAGCCGGGCGTCGGCGTTGCGCTCGAAGAGGACGCGTCCGAAACCATCGACGAGGATGGCCGCTTTGGCGGTGACTTTCGGCACGCCGGGAGCCGATGGGGCGGCACCCGGAGCCGGTGTGCCGTTCAACGAGATGGGCGTGGGCTGGGGGGCTTCGACCGCGCCGGTCGTTCCAGTCAGAGCCCCGAAGGCCGGGGCGCCGTTCGACGCCGGAACCCCGATCGGGTCCGGGTACGCGGCGGGCGCGTTCGGCAACGCGGCGGCCTGCGGAGGCGTCTGGTAGGAGACGGGCTCGTTCGATTGGCAGCCTCCGAAAAGGCCCGCGATCCAGAGGCCTCCGACCGCCAGGAGGGTGGCGGGAGAGAGGGCGGCGGAGAGGGAAGTGGGTCTGCGGGCAGTCATCGGCGGAGGCATCCTAAGCCAATTTTCCCGGATTGCACCCCCAACCTCACCCGGCGGGTTTCAAAATCGCCTCGATCTCCGGTGAAGGGGCCGTGCCGAGGTCGATCGCGGCGTGGTAGTGGCGGCGGGCGAGCTCGAGACGGGGCGGATCCGTCTCGAGATAGGTGATCGCCAGATTGTAATGGGCCGCGGCGAGCTTGGGATTGATCTCGACGGCGCGCTGCAGCTCCGTCACCGCCGCCTCCGGCCATCCGTAGTCGCGCGCCACGGCGGCGAGAATGAGACGCGTCTCCGCCTCGCCGGGGCCTTCATGCACCGCCCGGGTGAGGCACGAAAGCGCGAGGGCCAGCTCGCCGCGTTCGTAGTGGATCAGCCCCAGGGTCTGCCAGTTGCGGGCGATGTGGGGATTCAATTCGGTCGATTTCCCGAGATTGCCGGCGGCCGCGAGGAGATTCCCGAGCTGGTGTTCCGCGACGCCGAGATTCGCGTAGGCGAGGGCGCTGTCAGGCACGATTTTCACCATCTCGAGATAAAGATCGCGGGCCTGTTCCCATTCCCCGGCCGAGACGGCGAGCGCTCCCTCCTTGGCGAGTTCGGCGACTTCCGGGGGGAGGGCGACGGGATCCTTCAGCCGGCCGATCCTCAGCTCGCCACCTTCCGGAGTTCCGCCGGATGGCGCGGCATCCGCTTCACGGTTCGTCGCCGGGGCCTCCGCCGCAGGCGGGTCCGGCACGGCCGGCGCAGGGCCCTTGGCATTGAGGCGGAAGCCGAGATTCCGCACGCGTTTCACCGCCTCGATCCCCGGTGCGGTCCCGTCGGACGACTCGGCTTCCCCGGCTTCCGGCACCGGCGTGCCCGCGGCGGGGGCGGACGGCTCCTGCCCGATGAGGTGGCCGGGGCCGATCATGCCGGTCACAAGCAGGAAATACAGGGCGGTGGCTCGCGGGAAGGACATGATTTCAGAAAGGTGAAATAAAATTCGGATTTTCACTTGCGCACGACGAAAAAATGTCAATGTTCTGGCAAACAGTGTTCATAATGAAGTTAACTGCCCGCCAACAAGAAGTGCTCGACTACCTCCAGGAAGAGCATCGCCGCACCGGAATCATGCCCTCCACGCGTGAAATCCAGGAGCATTTCGGTTTCGCCAGCCAGACGGCCGCGGTGAGTCACCTCCGCGCGCTCGAGCGCAAGGGGGCGATCACCCGCCGCGAGGGGGATGACGAGCGCCGTCGCGCCCGTTGCCTCATCATCGCCGGCACGGCCGACCGCGAAATCCTCGCCGACGTACCCGTCTACGGATCGATTCCGGCCGGATACAGCGATGATGCCGCACCCGTCTCGACCGGCACCCTCTCGGTCGATGTGAAGTCCCTCGGCATCAGCAGCCGGGCCAAGGCCTACGCCCTGAAAGTGCGTGGCGAATCGATGATCGGTGCCCACATCATGGACGGCGATCATGTCATCCTCGAGTATCGCGAGCCGCGAGATCAGGACATCGTCGCCGCCCTCATTGATGGCGAGACCACTCTGAAGCGCTATGTGATGAACGGGCGCCGTCCCTTCCTCAAGGCCGAAAATCCCGCCTTTCCCGATCTCATCCCCGCCCATGAACTCGTCATCCAGGGCGTCATGGTCGGCCTCGTCCGGGGTGCCGTGAAACGCTGGTAAACCAGGGTCACGGGTCACGGGTCACGGGTGCAGCGGTCGTGGGAGCTTGGAAGAGCTTCACGATCGACTCCACCGGCACCCCGGATTTCACGACCATTTGCAGGTTGTCCTTCGTTCCCTCCGATTCGGTGTAATAGATCGAATTCGTGGAGGTGACGACACCGACGAGATCGCCGCGCGGATTGAAAATACCGCATCCGCTCGAGCCCTTGGCGAAGTCCGCGGTGATCTGGATGCGTGGCACGCCGCTTTTCGGCGTCAGGTATTTCCTCGCCACGATTCCCCGGGTGAGGGTGTGGAAATGTCCGTCGGGGTGCGAGACGACAAAGACATCGTCCCCCGTGCGCGCCGGCGTCGCGAGCGCGACATGGGGCAGGTCCCGCGCGTCGCGGAGACGGACGAGGGCGATGTCGTCGGCCTTCGAGGCTGCGAGCACCTCGTCGATGGCGAGGATCGCGCCCGAGGCGGTCATCGCTCCGAAGACGATCGCCTCGCGGGATTCGAGGACGTGGTGGTTCGTCAAGGCAAGCCCGTCTGGCGAGATCACGATCCCGCCCGACAGACGGCCGTGATATTGGTCGCATTTGCCGCAGAGATAGAGATGTCCCAGCACAAGGGTCGCGGCCCGGGCCCGGACGTAGGCCGATCCGGCGTCGTCGCCCTTGTCGGCCGGCCCGCAGCCGTCGGCCCCCGCGGTCGGGGCGGAAAGACCCGCGGCGGCCTGTTTTCCCTCCGCGGCGCGGAGTTGTTTCGCGGTCGTCGCACCCGTAGGCAGCCCCCCGCGTTTGAAAAGTTTCGTGAGCCCCTCCTCGAATCCCGCTTTGATCGCGGCATCGTCGATGAAGGGCTCTTCTCCCCGCGCCACCGCAGGAATCAGCGACGCGGCGAGGCAGAGCCCGGCGAGGAGGGCTCCCGGCGGAAAAGCGACGGAGAGAGCACGCAAGGGACGGTTAGTTGAAATGGATTCGGGCCGCCGGCAGGGCCGCGCGGAGGCGTTTCACGCCCGCTTCGCTCACCTTCGATTGCCAGAGGTAGACGGCTTCAAGGGATTTCAATCCCTCGAGCGACTTGAGTCCGGCATCCGTCACGGCAGTGTGGTGGAGATTCAGGTAGCGGAGTTCGGCGGCGGAGGCGAGATGGACGAGGCCCGCATCTCCGATCGTCGTGTTGCTGAGGTCGAGACGCACCAGTCTCGGCGCTGTTTCGACGAGGACGAGAGCGGCGTCGGTCGCCGCGCTGCGCGAGAGATCGAGGTGTGCGAGATGTGCCGCGACCACCTGGGTCGAGAGGACCTGGCTGTCCGTGGCAGGGGAGGGGGCGAGCCGGAAATCAACCGCGAGGAGCGGACTGGCCTGGGAGAGGCGTGCGACCCGTCCGCCCGCGGCGGTGATGGATTCCCACATCTTCTCCTCCGGCAGGGCGAGACCTTTGCCGAGGCGCTCGTAGAGCAACTGCGTCGGGGAAAGCACGTGCGGTTTCCCGGAGTCTCCGGAGGACGGGGATTCCGCGGGTTTCCCTTCCGGATTTCCCTGCCATTCCCCGAATGAGGCCCCTTCTTCGATCCAACGTTTCAGCAGGTCGACCTCGGCCGGCGTGAGGGGGGCGGCCTTGTCCTTCGGAGGCATGAAGTCGTCGTCGTCCGGCGGCAGGGTGACGCGTTGATAGAGGACGCTTTCACCCGGCTTTCCGGCGACAAGGACGGCTCCGTTGTCGCCGCCGGACCGGATCGCCCAGTCCGCGTCGAGCCTGAGCCCTGCCTTCGGTTTCACGGTCTTGCCGTCCTTTTCCACCGGGGCCTGGTGGCACTGGTGACACTTGCTCTCGAAGATGGGCAGGATCGACGTTTCAAAGTCGACCGCGCTCGCACCGGAGAGGCCTGCCAGGGAGCAGAGAAGAAAGGCCGGGAAATACTTTTGCATGCGGGGGATGATGCGGATTCTCCCGCGATTCTGCAATGGAAATCCGTCGCCCTTCCTGCGGTCCGCGGCCGAAGCCGGTTTCGGCGCACCGTTCCATTTCGCACCGTGATCTACGTCCCCATCACGTCTTTCTGCAAATCCCGCAGCACACGCAGCTCTCCCCAGTCCGCGCCCCGCATGCGCCGCGCTCCGCTCGTGCGTTTCTCGCCGAAGCGCTGCCGCAAGGCCTGCTCCCGCTCAAAGACCTCGTTCACAAACGCCGCCGTCCCCAACACCGCGCCGTCACAGAAATAACGCACCCGGTGACGCAGCGCCTGCCGCAGCGGCATCGCCCCGCCTTGATCGACCACCTCCTCGACGACCTCCGCCTTCATGCCCGCGACGACCGCGTTGACCCAGTTGCGGATCGCCCGCGAC
>JALRFZ010000502.1 GCA_023253615.1 Verrucomicrobiales bacterium
GCCCGCGAGGTCGCCGATGACGCCGCCGCCGAAGGCGATGATGCGGTCGCGGCGTTCGATGCCGGCCGCCAGCAGCTTGTCGCAGAGTTCGGCGAGGTGCTGGTAGCTCTTGGTCTTCTCGCCCGGCGGCATGACGATGGCGGTGGAGCGGATGCCCTTTGCGGCGAGCGCGCGCTCGAGCGTGGCGAGATGCGCGGCGGCGACGGCGGCGAGTTGTCCATCGGGCAACCCGAGCCTCGCCCGCATCCAGTCTTGGAGGCTGTCGATGGCCGCGCTGAAGAGATGATCGAGGAGCTTGCGGCGTTTGCGGAAGATGCCACGGAGGGGTTTCGGCATGGTGAACACGAATTGGCGGTGCGGCACGTCGAAGCAGAGGACGCGGGCGATCCAGTCGCCGGTCTGGCGGACTTTGCGCTGGTGACAACTGGGGCAGAAGTGGCGCGTCTTGCAGGTGAAGGCGAGAAGGCGCTCGTGCCCGCATTCGGGGCACTGGAGCCGGGTGAATCCGGCGGCGAGGTCGCCGCAGCGATGGAACTGGCGGACGACGGCGATGGTCTCGTGGCGGAGGGGGCCGTGGATCGGGCGGTGGCGCTGTTCATAGCCCGCGACGAAATCGGCCCAGCAGTGGTGGACGACCTGCCAGAGGGGCGAGGCTCGGGGGCGGCGCGGGCGATAGATGGAGGGCATGATAACTGTCTTTAAGAACAGTTATCCATGAATGTGCTTATAAGAACACCTTTTTGTAATGGGAATTCTCCAACCTCCACGAGAACCTCAAGTCCCTTCAGCCCGCCGAGGGCCTCGGGTCGATTGCGAGCTCGCAGTAGTCCCCACCCTCACTCCCCCACCCGCCAATCCACCGAAAACTGGTGGCTCTCCCGTCCCTCCACATACCGCGTCGACTCGACCAAAAATCCTCCGTCCACGTGCCACGTGAGCACCTCAATCATCCGTTGATCCGGCCGAAACCGCATCAGCCGCAGGACCGGCTCGCTCATGTAGTCGCTCAGCAACGAAGTCACGACATGCCCGTCATCCGCCTTCGTGTCGAGGCGCAGGGCGGTGACGCGGCTTTGGTCGCCGCAGAGGATGAGATCGAGGGCCGGCTGGCGGCGGAAACACTTCTCCCACATGACCTCGCCGCTGTTGCCGCGCTTCCCGTGGATCTTCACCCAGCGCATCCGGCCCTTGGGATCGTGGATGTAACCCTCCGCGGTCTCCGGCTTTTCGATGATGCCGAGGTCCATGTGGGTGGTGACGAGGAGACGGTGTCCCGGGTGTTGTCCGATGATCCGGTCGGCCCACGCGAGGACGTCGTCGGGGGCGTTGCATTCGAGGCTGAGATGGAGGAAGTCGATCCCGCCGGCGGAGAAACGCTGCGCGCTGTTGACGTTGTTGGCCGAGACGTGTTGGTCCGCGCGGTCGTGGCTGTAGGTGCCGGCATACCAGGGCTCGCCCGCGAAGCCGGCGGCAGGGAAGTGCTCCTGGAAGAGCCGGGCGTCGCCGTCCGGCTCCATGTCGTGATTGCCGACGTTGAGGGCGAAGGGCACGACGCCGCGGAGCCGGTCGAGGTGTTGTTTCGCGACGACCCACTCCTCCCGCCGGTTGTCCTCGACGATGTCGCCGACGTGGGTGACGAAGACGATCTTCTCCTTCTGTTGGTTCGTCAGGATCCACTCGACCTGCGCGGCGAGGTGGTCGTTGGCCACGGGCGCGTCGGAGGCGAGGGCGCCTTTGCAGCCGCGGCCGGTGTAGTGCTGGGTGTCGGGGATGACGACGAGGGTGAAGGCGCCGGCGGGCAGGGGCGGGAGCTCGCCTTTTCCGGTGATGGCCGGCTGGCGCTGCTGGGCGGAAAG
This sequence comes from Verrucomicrobiales bacterium, assembly GCA_023253615.1. Taxonomy (GTDB): domain Bacteria; phylum Verrucomicrobiota; class Verrucomicrobiia; order Verrucomicrobiales; family DEV007; genus Arctic95D-9. The sequence continues at coordinate 1,857 of JALRFZ010000502.1, forward strand.
GGTGGCGGCCATGAAGAGAACGAGTGAAGCGAGGAGTGGCTTCATGGCGCGTGACGGATCAGGAAGCCTCGTTGCTTTTCGTCTTCAGCTTCCGGTCGAGCACGAAGGGCGCGAAGGGAAAGAGCGCACAGACAAAAACGATGACACACCAGCCGAAGGAGAGGCGCTTCCTCACGAGCACCTCGAGGAGGCAGGCGCAGAGGGCGAGAAAGAGGAAGCCGTGGAGCGATCCGACGATGCGGACGGCGAGGGGCATGTCGGCGAGGTACTTCAACGGCATCGCGATGCCGAGGAGGATCAAATAGGAGATGCCGTCGAGGATGGAGGCGAGGCGGAGGCGGTCGATGGGGTCGGATCCGGGGCGGAGAGGCATGGGAGCGGGGATGACGTTCGTGAGACTACGCCGCCACCCTCGCCCCGGGTCCGGTCGTTGAAAAGCCTTCTTTGCGCGACCGAAGAGGGTCGGATGCGGGACCAGACAGGGTATGATCCCGCGCCGCGCGGGCCTCAGCGGCGCTTTTTCTTGCCGGATCCGTGCTTGGAGCGGGCTTTGACGAAGCTGAGGCTGTGAACGGCGTCGCGGGCCTCGGGCATGGAGAGGGAACGGGCCGAAACTTCGCCGAGGAAGGCGCCATTCGACCGGAGCGGCGTCAGCTCCATCGTGTAGGTGGCGGTGGCGTCGTGTCCGAGTTCGCTCGGCTCGAGGGTCCCGGCGACCATCGCGGCGGTGACGTTTTCGCGGGCGGGATAGGTGTAATACTCGACGCGGAAGTGGCTGCGGTCGCGCGAGCCGCGGAGGCGGAAGGTGTCGGTATCGCCGTCGTTCTGCAGGACGATGGTGTAGACGAGGGTGTCCTTGTCACCGCCGCGCTGCCCCACGGTCTGGTGGAGCCCGATGGCACCGAAGTGATCGTTGCCGGCGAGTTTGGCCGCATCGGTGCCGATCTGGAGATCGGCGAGGTGGCGGTTCGTGCCCATGGCGAGTTTGCCGGTGGTGGTGAGGGGCGCGCCGTTTTTCTCCTCGGTCGCGGTGAAGGAAACAGGGCGTCCCTGGGCGTCGAAGTCGAGGTCGAGCAGGGCGGTGCGGTCGTCGGCTTCGTAGGTCAGGGAGGCGCGCGCGGAGTCTTCATCGGTGATTGTGTAGACGTAGGTGAAGTAGCCGCTCTTGCCCGGGAGGTAGTGGCGGCCGCGGTCGCCGGTGAGGAATTCGAGCCGCTTTTTCCCGGTCTGGAGATAAAGACCGGTGAGCTCATCCGGCGCCGAGCAATCGAGCGGAGGCGGCGGCGTGACTTCGAGGAGACCGATCTCGAAGGTGCCCGAGCGGAAGATGGGCGGCATCGGCGGGTTGATCGACACGAGATCGAATTCGCGGTATTCGAGCAGAGCACCGCCCGCATCAAAGACGAGGGTGACGCTGCGCTGGCGGCCGGTCGAGGGGTAATTGACGACGAGGGAGGCATTCGTCGCATCCGTGACCGAGTAGGTGTAGGTGACGGCGTCGGCTCCGTTCGTGCCGCTCGAGGCGCTGGGGAATTCGAGCCGGTCGCCCTTGAGCGAGACGAAGCGTCCCGTGAGCTCCGCGGGCGGGGCGGCGAGGGTGAGGAAGGGGACGAAAAGGGTGGAAACGGCGATCAGGAGACGGCGGGTGGTAGTCATGCGCAACTTATGGAAATTATAATAAAAAGAGTCAACCATAATTTTCATAATTTTATTGCGGGGCCAAAGTAGTCCGCGGCTTCAGCCGGCAGGACGCACGCCACGCGCGCTGAAGCGCTGGACTACTTTGCACGCCCGGCCCGTGAATCGAACGTAGTTCTCGGCTTCAGCCGGCAGGACGCACGCCATGCGCGCTGAAGCGCTGGACTACTTTGCACGCCCGACCCGAGCATCGAACGTAGTCCTCGGCTTCAGCCGGCAGGACGCACGCCACGCGCGCTGAAGCGCTGGACTACTTTGCACGCCCGACCTGAGCATCGAACGTA
>JALRFZ010000521.1 GCA_023253615.1 Verrucomicrobiales bacterium
TGAAGCAGTAAGTGACCACGCGAACGCCGCTGAAGACCTCCTGGTTGCGGAGGATCTTGCGGAAGATCTCCTTCTCCCCGGGCCCGAAGACCTTCCGCCGGTCAACGACGCGGGAAAAGACGTGATAATAGGATCTTCCAACGCCAATCAATCTTGGTTCACTCATTTTAACCTGATTATATTAGATAAACTCATAAAGAATATATGAAAGGTACGAGAAACTGCAAATGGAAGGAATGTAGACGATGATTTTCTGCTCGCAACGAAGATCGGCGGATTGCCTACCGCACGGCTCACGGAAGCGGTTCGCGGGGCACCTTTTGCTTGCCAAAGATCTTTTGCCCCAGCTTCTTCAACGGATTCTGCTCGGCTTCGACATCTCTCACCTCCTCCGCCCGGTGCATGATCGTCGGGTTTCCGGGCTCGGGGAAGGTAGCCGCGGCGTCTTCTCCGATCTCGCTGCGGACATCCTCGTCGTAACTCGTGAAGGTCGCCTCCTCGTCGGTCCGCACGACAATGGGTTGGATGAAAATCATCAATTCGGATCGCGACTTTGAGACGTTCGAATTCTTCGCAGCATACCCGATCACCGGAATGTCTTTCAAAATGGGAATCCCTTGGTCCTGAACGTCTTTTGATTCGGAAATCAAGCCTCCTAGAATGATCGTGGAGCGGTTCGCCACGGAGACGGTGGTGTTCAACTCCTGTTTGCCGATGATGGGGATTTCATTCTGATCGACGAGCTGCTGCCCCACCACGCGGTCGTTGATCTGGACGATGTCGAGGGTCACCTCGTCGTTTTCATTGATCGTCGGAAGCACCTCCAACTTCAGGACGACATCCTTGTAAGCCACCGTCGAGCGAACCGCACTGGGATTGTTGGTATCGGTCAGCGCGGTCTCGGGATAAGGCACCTCCTGGCCGGAAGTGATCTCGGCCCGCTTGCCATTCTGCGTGTAAACGACAGGACGCGAGAGCACCTTGAACCGTTGCGTCTCCTCGAGCGCGGTGACGATGACATCCAGCGACTCGCCGATTTGTCCATAGAAATTCAATCCGCTGGCCGGTCCGAATGGAGTTGTCGTGATCATGTTCGCCATGTTCGCGATGTTGCCCCCTCCGGCGATGTTGTTGGGTCCGTTCAGATTGCCGCTCGCGAATCCTCCGGATCCGGGCTTCGTGCCGTTCCATTTCGCAAAACGCTGGATGTAATCGACTCCGAACTGGGTGTCGTCGGACAAAGTCAGCTCTCCGATGACCGTCGCGAGATAGACCTGCACGGGACGCCGGTCGAGCCGATCGATCATGTCGAGCACGATTTGCTCGGATTCCCTGGTCCCCGACACGATGATGGCATTGGACTGGCGATCGGCGATGACGCGCGTTTTTCCGACGAGGACGGAGATGGGAGCCACCTCATCGAGAGGAAAAGCGATTTGATCCTCACGTCCGCCGACCTCCTCGGTCGAGCTCGCAGCCTGTTGGTTGCGGTTCTGGTTGTTCTGCTGGGTCCGGTTCGTCCCGGTCAGGGTGGAGAGCTGGGAGGAAGTGACCGGGGTTGGACGCGTCTGGATCTGGCGCCCACCCGGCAGCATGGTCTCGCCGGTGCCGGTATCCTGGAGCACATCGACGAGCACCGGCAGAATGTCGTTCGCCTTCACGTACTTCAGCTTCCGTTCAACGGGCTGGTGATTGTCGAGAGGACGATCAAACTGCTGGATCAACTCGAGGATGTAGGCGGCATCGGTCGGCGCGGCGACGATCATGATCCGATTGAGCCGGTCGTCGGGGATCAATTGTGCCGCGGGCTGATCCGCGGTCCCGATGCCATTCATGACGTTGCGGGACCGCGTGTTCTGACTTGTGGATCCCGGTTGGCTCTGCGATCCGCCGGAACTCTGCTGCGGCTGCCCCTGCTGGGGCTGAGCAGCAGGGGCCCGGGCTCCGGTGACCGTGCCATTCCGTTCGCTTTGGCGCTGGCGCTCTTCCATGCGGGCGTCCATCGCCGCCTGGATGATCTGGGACACCACGTTGGCCTCGGCATACTCGAGGTGGACGAACTCGGTGATCAGCGGAGCATCATCGACCGGGTGATCGATGATCGCCTTCAGCCGGATGAATTGCCTCACGATCGGGCTCGTTTCGGTGATGAGGAGTCCGCGGGGATTCGTCACCGGGGTGATGCGACCGAACTCGTTCAGCACGACGTGATTGCTGAAAATGGTGGCCGCATCCTCGGGATCGACGAAATCGAGCTCCATGAAAAAGCCGACGAGGGACTCGCCTTCGGGCAAGGTGGCAGGGTCGGTATAGATGACGACCCCCTCGCTGAAAGACGGGCTGCCCCCTCCCTGGCGCGCGCCCCCGAGGAGCACCTTCACCTTGCTGTCATCCTCGGGCTCCACCACGAGAACGTAACCGTTGACGAGCAAGGCCGCCTCAATCAGGCGGACCGCTTCATCCTTCGACACATCGGCAGGGGTGACGAGACTGACCTGTGGCCCGTTGAAGATCGAACTGTCCTTCACGATCGGCTTGCCGATGAGCCGCTCGTAGATGTTGAGGATATCGTTGACCGGGTTGAGAGGGAATTGCAGGCTCACGCGATCGCCGACGATGTTCGATCCCGGCCCGCCCGGTCCACCTCCGGGACCACCGGGTCCTCCCCCGGGTCCGCCCGGGCCGCCTCCCGGCCCCTGCTGGAGTTGTGAAGGTGCCTGGAGAGGCTGGAGCTGCTGGGGACGCTGTTCGGGCCGGGGATTGTTGTTATCCTGGGATCGAAGACCGTGCAGCCACACGGACTGAAAAACGAGAGCAAATGCGATGCTCCACCCGGCCGCAGCGCTCTGGCACCGCAGCCCATTGACGTTCAGGCTCTTCATGTCTGGTGTTCCGGCCCCGGATAAACCCCGGGACCAGCCTTTCGATTCAAAAATTCTCGGTAATCGCGGATCTTTCTAACGTAGTGCCTCACCAATCACAACCTCCAATGCAAAGGAAGCGACGACTTCATTACGGAAATCGGGATCTTTCTGAAAACAGAGACTTTTACTCAACCCGGCTTGCGATTTCACCATCGGCGAGACGAGTCCGCACCCAATCTCCCTTTCGTACCTGGGCCGAGGAAGTGATCAGCCTTCCCTCCGCATCGGTCGTCAGCGAATATCCCCGCTTCAAGACCCCTTCCGGACTGAGCGATTTCATGAGGTCGCCGGTTGCCTGCAGGCGTTTGGCGAGATCGGCGAGGCGGCGTCTCGCGGCACGGTCGAGCGATTCGGAGAGAAACGCGACTTCTTCCCCATGACGTGCGAGGACCCGTTCGGGCTGGATCGCGGCGAGGGATCGACGCGCTGCATCGAGCCCGGATTTCGCCTGCTGGAGCCGACCGGAGACGAGGTAGTCCATCCGTTCTTCGAGAAAATCGAGTGTCTGCATCCACGAGCGGATTTTCCGGCCCGGCTCCCGGGCTTCAATCTCGCGGCGGAGGGAAAGCACATGCCGTTGATGAAGGGCGAGCGAGGCTTCGGTCCTGGATTCGAGCGCCTCCCGGAGCCGACCGAGGTGCCGGAGCAGCGTCACCCCGTCGGGCGCGGCGTTTTCCGCGGCGGCGCTCGGCGTCGGCTCCCGTCGATCCGCGACGAAATCGGCGATGGTGAAATCGATCTCGTGTCCCACGCCGGACATCACGGGTAGCCCGCAGGCGGCGATGGCGCGGGCGAGCACCTCCTCATTGAATGCCCAGAGATCCTCGATGCTACCTCCGCCGCGGGCGACGATCACGAGATCGGGGCGATTCGCTCCGCTCGCCTGGTCGAAAAAGCGGACTCCCGCCGCGATCTCCTCGGCTGCTCCATCGCCCTGGACTCTGGCGGGATAAATCATCAGCCTCACCCACGGGGCACGACGGGAAAGGACGTGGATCATGTCGCGGATCGCGGCTCCTGTCGGCGACGTGACGATGCCGATGCTCGCCGGAAAGAAGGGGATCGGTTTTTTACGTTCCGGATCGAAGAGACCCTCCGCCTCAAGCTTTCTCTTCAAAGCTTCGAACTTGGCCTGCAGATCTCCGAATCCCTTGGCCTGCACCGCTTGCGCGACGAGCTGGTATTGGCCCCGGGCCTCATAGACCGAAAGATTTCCATACACCTGCACCTGCATTCCGTCACCGAGCCGCACGGGGCAGCGCATCGCCGCGCCCTTGAAAAACACGCAGGAAAGCTGGGCGAAGGGATCCTTCAGGGTGAAATAGTGGTGCCCGGAGCCCGGGAGCCGGTGATTACTGATCTCGCCCTCGACCCAGATCCCGGAAAACCGGCTCTCGAGGCTGTCGCGGATCAGCGAAGTGATTCCGGCGACGGTATGGACGTGTTCGGACATGATTCTCAGCCCCGCATGGCCGCTACCGCCGCCGCCATGTCCGCCTGTCCATACAGTGCGGTGCCCGCGACCATCACGTTCGCGCCGTGCGCGGCGGCGATGCCGACGGTGCGCTGATCGATGCCCCCATCGACCTCGATGTGAAAGGAAAGGCCGTTTTCCTCACGGAAGGTCCGCGCCGCCGCGACCTTGGGCATGGTCTCGGCCTCCATGAAGGCCTGGCCGCCGAATCCCGGCACCACCGTCATCACGAGGAGCAGGTCGATTTGGTCCAGATAAGGGACCACGGCATGAAACGGCGTCGCGGGATTGAGCGAAAGGCCGCATCCCAGGCCCGCCGCCCGGATGCGACCAAGCGTCTCCGCGACATCGTGATCCGCCTCGACATGCACGGTGATGCGATCCGAACCCGCGGCGATGAAACGATCGAGGTATTTGTCGGGCCGCGTCATCATGAGGTGCGTGTCGAGCGGCAGGCTCGTATGCGGGCGCACCGCGGCGACGAACTGCGGACCGAAGGACACGTTTTCGACAAAATGTCCGTCCATGACATCGAGGTGCAGCCAGTCTGCCCCGGCCTGCTCGGCGCGGCGCACCTCCTCACCGACCTTCGACCAGTCGGCGGCGAGGAGGGAGGGGGCGATAATTCGGGTGTTGCAGTCGGTCATGACGGGTCCATTATCTTCACGCTTTCCGGCTTCCGCAACCCTGCCCCGCCGGATTCCTTTTTCGACATGGTCTTTCCCACACCGGACGACGGGGCCGGGCCGAATCCGGCCGAGGCCCCGATCGAATTCACGAGCGACACCTTTCTCATGGAGCAGGCCCTGCGCCAGGCCCGGCGCGCCTTCCAGGCAGGTGAAGTGCCGGTCGGCGCCATCATCGTGCAGGGGAGCACGATCATCGCCCGCGCCCACAACCAGGTCGAGACCCTGCGCGATGCCACCGCCCACGCCGAGATGCTCGCCCTGAGCCAGGCGCAGGAGGCTCTCGGCGACTGGCGTCTCACCGATTGCGACCTTTACGTGACCAAGGAGCCCTGCCCCATGTGCGCCGGCGCGATCGTCCATTGCCGCATCCGCCGCGTCATCTTCGGCGTCGGGGATCCCAAGGGCGGGGCGGCGGGCGGACTTCTCAATCTCCTCCAGCAGCCGACCCTGAATCATCGCAGCGAGATCACTCCCGGCGTCCTCGAAGCCGAATCCCTCGCCATTCTCCAATCCTTCTTCCGCGCCGCCCGCGAAGCCGCCAAGGAAAAACGATCGAGCCCCACTCAGGAAAACCCGGACCTGTCCTGAGCACCTCTTTTTCAAGAAGACCTTTTACCTTTTACCTTCCCACCTTTTACCGCCCGCCGGGCGACCACTTCCCACCTTTTACCGCCCGAAGGGCATCCAGCCTTTTACCGCCCTCCGGGCGCCCGCCACCATCACGTGACCCGCTTCCGTCCTTCCGCGCTTGCCCTCGGAGCCCTTTTTTTGGTAGTTTTGTCGGGCTACCCCCATGTCCAAGAACCTCAGCGC
>JALRFZ010000535.1 GCA_023253615.1 Verrucomicrobiales bacterium
CCGTCCTCGTCGGATAACGCCCGCTCATCAGGGCCGATCGCGTCGGCGAGCAGACCGGCTGCACGTAGTGCGACTCGAGCACCGCACCTCCTTCGGCGAGGGCGTCGATGCGCGGCGTCTTGATCTCCTTGCCGCCCTTGAAGCCGCAGTCGGCATAGCCGAGGTCGTCGATGAGGAGAAAGACGATATTCGGCCGGGGGGCTTCCGCCAGAAGGGAACCGGCAAACCAAAAGAGGGTGGCAAGAAAGACGGGGGTTTTCATGGGCGTCCACGATCGAACCCCGCGAAAACGAAACCGGTGCGGGAGAATTCCGCGATCCCCCTCGTTGGCTCAAAACGGCGGATCTTCCTGACATCCCGGCCCCGGCAGGAGGCGGTCGCGGTCGTAGGGCAGCTCGCGGTGGGCCGGGATTTCCGTTTCGGGGAAGGCCGCCTTCCATTCGGCCCGCTCGGCGATGGAGTCGTAGTAGATGAGACCGATCAGGGTCGACTCCTCGTCGCCGCTGCCGATGGGACTCGTGTGGCAGCCGCCGATCAGGTCGAGCCCGGAGAGATCCGCGGTGCTTTCATTGAGGCCCTTTTCCCAGAGCCAGGTGTAAAGCTCGCGATCGCTGAGGTGATTCGTGTCCTCGAGATAGGTATGGACCTTCGCGAGGCCGTGGATCACTTCCCAGAGCTTTTCCGTCACCTCGATGTCATCCAGCGAATCCGGCGGCGGCAGGGCGATGCCCTCGCGGATGAGTTGTTTGCTGGAGGTCGTGCCACCACCCGAAGTCCATGCCTCCATGCGATCCATGTAGGTGCGCCAATCGCCCGGGTCGCTGTCGGCGCCCCCGTCATCGTTCGACGCTTCGACGCTCTCCGATTCGAAGTCCTCCGGCGTGAGCGAGGCGGGCATTTCTTCCTCGAAATCCGGCCCTTCGGGCGGGATCGGAGTGAGGGTCGCCTGCAAGTGGGAAAGGTCGCGCGCCGCGATCCATTCCCCGATCAAGGCGACAGCGGCGGCTTCGTCGCACACCGATCCATCGGGGTTCAGGCTCGTCTCGATGAGATCATCGAGCGCGATCCATCCCCCGCCGGGGCGGTAGCCCTCGCGGACCTCGTAGTGGCCCATCGCTCCGCTGTAGATCCGCCCGCCCTGGCAGAGAAAGGTCTCGCTCCATGAGGGATTGCGCGGAGACTCGGGATCCTGCGTGCCCGAAAAACCGCGGGCATCGCAGATGACGCGGCACTCGAAGGTGGCGGAGAGGAGCCTCAGCAAGGCCAGCTTCGTCGCGAGCATGGGCGGATCATTCCCCGCGACGCGGCCGGGGAAATGGAGAAACTCCACCTCCACCGGGAAATCGCACCGTTCCCCCGGGACATATCCCTCGCGATCGGCCACCAGCAGGACCGCGGCGGGCCAATCCTCGCTGTGACGCAGCAGCTCGTAGGGCTCGCCCCATCCCAGGTCCGGCAAAAGACCACGGATGAGGTCGGGTTTCACCGATTCGAAAGGGGCGGCGAGATAGAAGCTCAGGGAAACCGGAAACATGGCACGGGAGAACGTCTCTTTTTATACGCTCCCGGGCGTCGCGGCAAGCCGCTTCCCTCACTGCCCCGCCGCGTGCTTCCGGATGAACGCGACCGATTCGGGGATCCCCACGAGCGGGAAATGATGCCCCTCGTTGATCGTGGTGGCGGGATCGACGACGAGCAGATCCATCTCCCACCCGAGCTTCCCGAGACGACGCTCCGCTTCGAGGGTATTCTCCTCGGCCGGCACGACGAGATCGTTCGGACTGATGACATGGCGGAGGGGGATCTTCGCCTTCGCGATCGGCTCGAGCATGTCGAGGGGATCACCGTCGTAGGCGATGAGGGCGGCCTCGTCGGCGAAGCCGTAGAATTTCAGCGCGTCCGCGAGCGGTCCTTTCGCCTTTTCCGACTTCAGCGGCCAGCTCTTCAGGTCCATCACCGGCGTGTCGGCATAGATGCAGGCGACGCGGTCGGGTCGGGTCGCGGCGTAGCGGTAGGCGTGCAGGCCGCCGCGGCTCACCGCCTCGAGCGCGGGTTTGGCGGAGAGCCCCCATTGCCCGCGCACGAGATCGTAGAAGCGGTCCATGATCGCGAGCGACTCATCGCACCCTAACATGGACACCACATCGACATGGGCGATGTGGAAACCCTGCTTCACCAGCTCGATATCAACCTCGGCGTGGAAGTCGGGAAAGGAGGTGCGCCAGACCCAGGGATTGCCGGGGGCGGCTTCCTTGGGCACGACGACAAAGGCCTTGTGCCCTTCGAAGTCGAAGGATTTTTTCGTGTAACCTTTCCAATCGGAATCGGTCGTGGTGACGGGATCGGCGGCGCGGACGACGGAGGTGGATGCGACGAACGTCAGGAGAAAAAAGCGGCGTTTCATGGATGGTGGGTTTGTCAGGGTTGGAACGGACCGAGGGTCTCCCCGGTCGCCGGCGCCGCCAGCGTCGGCTCGCCCTCGAGCAATCCGAGGCCGGCGAGAAACCGGTCCGCGGCGATGAGGGTGACGCTCTGCCAGGGATCCCGGTTGAAAAAGCCGTGCTCTCCTCCTTCGGCGAGACGCAGATCGATGGAGGTGCAGCCCGCCGCGCTCCATTTCGCGTAGGCCGTGTCCCAACCCTTTTTCCAGGGATCCTCCGTGCCGAAAAAGGCGATCGCGGGCGGGAGATCCCGCTTCACGAAACGCAGCACATCGATCTCCGGATCCTTCACATCGTCGGGCGCGAAGGCCGGATTGAACCACAGATAGGCGACCACGCGGGTGTCCAGGCCGACCGGATCGGCGGGATCGTTCAGTCCGGGATTGAGCGTCGCGAGGGCGCTGAGGTGGCCACCCGCCGAGCCTCCTCCGGTGATGATTTTCGCGGGATCGATTCCGAGCTCGGCCGCGTGCTGCTTGAACCATCGGATCGCGCTCTTCGCATCGGTGACGCAGGCGCGCTTTTTCGAGGTGCCGGCGGGGAGGGCCTTCGTTTCCTCCTTCGTCAGCATGCGGTATTCCGCGGTGGCGCAGACCAGTCCACGACTCGCGAAGTAGGCGCAGGCGCGACGGAATTGCGAGAGATTGCCCCCGCTCCAGCCGCCACCGTGAAAGAGGATCAGCCCCGGCACCTTCGCTTTCGCAGGATCGTGATCCGACGGAAAATACAGCTCGAGCTCGCGCGGTTTTCCGGCGGATTGTTTGTAGACGCGGCGCTCCCCGGCGGGGGCATCGGCGGCGCTTTGCGCGCACACCACGCCATTCGCGAGGAGACAGGCCAGCAGGCAGAGGCATCGGATCATGATGCGGTCATGCTGCCGGATCGCCGGCGCTTGTGCAAGCCCGCAACTCCGGCCCGCTCCCTGACGGATCTCAGAATTCCACCATCTTTCCGCTGCGGAAGGCCTCGTCCGCGGCGAGCACGATACGCAGGCTGTTCACCGCGTCCTCCATGTGGTCGGAAAGATCGACATCGTTGAGGATCGCGTTGAGAAACACCTCCTGCTCGCGATGGCAGAGTCCGTCGTGATCGGGCTCGTCGGCGCAGTCGAGGATCTCGTCGGGCTTCGCGAATTTCCCATCCGCCCCGAGTTCCGCATGGTGTACCTTCAGGGCCGCGGCCTTCGAGTGGGAATCGATGTTGTCGCTCGAGGTTTCGCCTTCCTTCACGCCCGAGATGCTGACGCAGCCCTTCGGACCGACGACATCCTTCACGAAGTAGGCGACCTCGCTCATCATCGGACCCCAGCCCGCCTCATACCAGCCGACGGAGCCGTCCTCGAAGGTCACCTGGAGCTGTCCGTAGTTGTACATGCCCGGCACCAGTTCCTCGGTGAGGCGCGCCCCGATCGCGCTGACGCGGATGGGCTTCGAGCGCGTCATCTGGCACATCACATCGACGTAGTGGACCCCGCAATCGACGATGGGCGACATCGAATTCATCAGCATGCGGTGGGTGTGCCACATCTCGCCCGAGGACTGCTGGTTCAGGTTCATCCGCATCACTAGCGGCTTGCCGAGGGTCTGCGCCACCTCGATGAAGCGCGCCCAGGTCGGGTGGACGCGGAGGATGTAGCCGATCACCAGTTTGCGGTTCGCCGCCTTGGCTGCATCCACGATCTCCTGCGCCTCGGCCACGGTGCCGGCGATGGGTTTTTCGAGAAAGACGTGACATCCCGCCGCGAAGGCCTTCTTCGTGTAGTCGGCGTGCGTGTCCGGATAGGTGTTGATCGAGACCGCGTCGGGTTTCGTCGTGGCGAGGGCCTCCTCGTAGTTGGAAAACTGCGGGTAGTCGGCCCCGAGCGTGTCGAGCAGATCCCGGCGCGAGGTCTCGCCGCGCGAGACGACGCCGACGATTTCGAAGCCGTCCATGGCGTGGTAGGCCTTCGCGTGGGATTTGCCCATGTGGCCGCAGCCGACGACGAGAATACGAATGGGAGAAGACATGATCGGATAAGGGGTAAAGAGGGTTGAAACGGGTGAGTCACGGAGAATGACCACGCTTTCGCCCTCAGGCAAGGACTTTGGCATCCGCGAACGGGTGCCTCAGCGCTTCCTTCCCCGATCAATAAAAGCGTTCGTGACGCCGGATCCAATCCTTGTAGTTCTCCACCGGCGCGCCCGAGCCGACCTGGCGGCTCAGTTCCTTGCCCTTCGCGTCGATCACCACCATGGTCGGGTAGCTCCTCACGCTGTAGCGCGAAATCAGGGTCCGGTCGCCCGACTTCAGGCGCGAGCGATCCGCCGGCACGTCGATCTTGGTAAAGGCGATCTCGCCACGCTCGAAGGCCTGCCATTCCTTCGTCGCCATCACGCTCGACTCCAGGTGGGTACACGCCGGACACCATTCCGTGCCGGTGAACAAAATCACGCGCACCCGCTCGTTGTAGGGCAGGTTCCGCACCGCGGTCGGTTCCGAGATGACGATGCGGGACATCGACTCTTTCCCACCACCCCCACGGCCCAGCAGGACATAGGCGAGGAGTCCGACGACCGCCAGTTGGAAGAAACGCTTCCTCTCTTTATTTTATGTTAGTTATAGTAAATATTCAACCTGGGCGTCCCGGACCCGGAAAAATCTTCTTTCACACGACCAGTCCTTCCGCCATCCTCGCGGGGATGAAACGACTCCTGCTCCTCCTCCTGGCCGGTCTCTCCTCCGCGGTCGCACCCGCCTCCGCCGCGACGCCGAATATCCTCCTCATCACCGCCGACGACCTGCGTCCCGAGCTCGGCTGTTACGGCTCGCCCGCCCTCACGCCGCATCTCGACGCCCTCGCCGCGCGCGGCACCACCTTCACCCGCGCCTATTGCCAGCAGGCCGTCTGCAATCCCTCGCGCTCGAGCATGCTCACGGGACTGCGCCCCGGCACCCTCGGCCTCTATGTGAACGGCACCCACTTCCGCGAGCTGCGGCCAGACGTCACCACCCTGCCGCTCTGGTTCAAGGATCACGGCTACACCACCCGCTGCGCCGGCAAACTCTTCCACAACTGGAACACCAAGGAAAAAGGTGACCCTCGCTCGTGGTCCGCGCCCGAGTTCCTCCACTACGCCAACCACGGCGATGACGTGCCGATGATCGACGGTCCCCTCCCCGAGAACCACGCCAAACACAGCGAGGGACTCCGCAAATACGGCTCCGTCGGCATGTGCGAAGCCTACGACGTGCCCGACGAGGCCTACTACGACGGCCGTGTGGCCGCCGAGGCGGTGCGTGTGCTCGGGGAGCTCGCCACCGCGGGCACACCGTTCTTCCTCGCGGTCGGCTTCTGGAAGCCGCACGCACCCTTCACGGCGCCGAAGCGCTACTGGGATCTCTACGACCGGGACCGCCTCCCCGTGCTCGACCCGCGGCGGCCCGCCGGCGCCCCGGAGATCGCGTTCCACGACGGCCGCGAGGTCCTCGGGCCACCCGACCGGCGGCGGCCGCTCCCGCCCGAGGCGGTGGCGGAG
>JALRFZ010000537.1 GCA_023253615.1 Verrucomicrobiales bacterium
GGCTACACTAGCGAGCTCCTCTGCCTGTCCCTAGCGAGCTCCTCTGCCTGTCCCTAGCGAGCTCCCTTTATCTGGACGGCGAAAGCCAACGACATCCTCGAAAAGGTGAAGCGTGGGCGGGCGAAACTGAATAATTTACAGTCTGCTTGACGGGCTACACTAGCGAGCTCCTGCCTGTCCCTAGCGAGTTCGCCTTAAATGGCAGGCTTTTAACGTCTCTGTCGTTGCATTCGATCACGGTTCCGGAAGCCGACGGAGGATCCATGAGGCGTTCCGGGCCGCCGCTCCGTCATGACGGGCCATCGTGGCAAAGCCTCGGTCTGCCATCGCGAGTCCTTCCGCGGGGGCGATCAAGATCCCACGCAGGGCGTCGGTCAACGCATCTTCTCCATCGAGCTGACAGACGCCTGCCGCGAGACGCAGCTCGCCGATGACTTCGTCAAAATTCTCCATGTGCGGGCCTACGATCACCGGCCGCCGGGCGAGGATGGGCTCCACGGGATTCTGCCCGCCGATGCCCCGGAAGCTCTTCCCGATCACGACGACTTCCGCGTGATGGAACCAAGCCCTCAACTCGCCCGTGGTGTTCGCGATCCATACCCGCATCGCATTGCCGAGAGCGACCGCCTCGGACGCCGGTCCACCCTTGTCGGCTCCGGCACGGAGGAAGGGCTCAAAGCCTTCTCCGCGGAGTTCTCTCGCGATATCGGCGCCTCGTTCGGCATGTCGTGGCACGATGACGAGCCGCAAGTCGGGAAACTCGTTGCACAGATCGCGCACGACCCGGGCGATGAGGCTTTCCTCGCCATCGTGGGTGCTGCCGGCGAGCAGGATCCGTCGGAGCGCCGGCATACCAGTGGCGTTCAGCCAATCGCCGAGCTCCTGCCGCAGGGTTTCCGTGGAGGCGGCTTGTCCGGCGTTGTCGAATTTCACACTGCCTGTCACCTCGATGCGATCGGCTGGAATCCCCAGCGCCGACCAGCGCGCGACGTCCTCAGTGAAGGGAACCGTGACACCATCGAGGAGAGAAAAGACCGGCTCGATAAGGGGACGGACTTTGCGATAGCGACGCTCGGATCGCGGGGAAAGTCGGGCGTTGGCAAGCAGCACGGGGATGCCACGGTGTTTCGCGAGCCCCACGAGATTCGGCCAGATCTCGGCTTCGATGAGGACGAGCGCGGCGGGATCGATCTTCCGCAGCACCGACCATGCGATCCAAGGGAGGTCGATGGGATTGTGAATGATGGTGAGAGCGTCCGATTCTTTCTCCGCGGCGACGCGGTAGCCGGTCGTGGTGGTGGTGCTGAGGACGATGGACCTCTCCGGAGCCGCCGCGCGCAGCGCCTCGATCAGTTTCAAGGCGAGAAAAACCTCGCCCACGCTGACTGCATGAATCCAGATCGGCTTTTTCCCTTGGAGTTTGGCGAGCGTGTCCGGGGAGAAAAATCCGAGGCGCTGGCGGAAGTTACGGGCGAGGCCACCGCGGCGCAGCCCTTTGATCAAGAAGGACGGCAGCCCGAGAGCGAGGACGACGGGTAGCAGCAGATTGTAGAGGAGATAAACGAGCGGGCGCGGCATGAGGGGCACGGGTCACGGGTCGCGGGTCACGGGGGCGAGAAAGCTCACGCGGGTCACCCCGTAGGCCCGTTCCTCCCTGGTCGCCCAGAGTTCGTTCTCAGGCAGGGGGGCGGAGGAAAGGCTTTCGAGCACGAGCAAGCCGCCGGGTGCGAGCGAGCCGACGAGCGCGGGGGAGGAGAGGAGCTTTTCGAGCAATTCCCGCTCGGCATCCGATCTGGCATACGGGGGGTCGGCGAAAATGAGGTCGTAGCGAGAGTTGGAGACTCCTGCAAGGAAGGCGACGACGTCCCGGGAAACAACCTGTCCCCCTTTGAGGCGTGTTTTTTCCAGGTTCTTCCGGATGGACTCGCAGGCGGGTCCGTGGGATTCGACGAAATCAGCGGAGATCGCGCCCCGGCTCAAGGCCTCGAGCCCCAGCGAGCCCGAGCCGGCGAAGAGATCCAGCACGCGGGCGCCGATCGTGAGATCGCCGAGCACGGCGAAAAGCGACTCGCGCACCCGGTCGGTGGTGGGGCGGGTGAGACTGCGGGGGACTTGGAGCGGGATGCTGCCCGCGCTGCCGGCGATGATACGCATGGGAGGAAAGAGGGGATTTTAGGCCAAGGTTCGCCGCTCTCCAATCGTTATTGCAGGGGGCCCCTTTTTCGAGGAAACTGCCCGCCCGGTCCGGGTTGCACCCAGGGCCGCCTTTTTTTGACTGATGCGCCTGATCCGACAGATCTTCGTACTTGCCTGCTTCCTCGCCGCCTGCAGCGCGGTCTGGGCGGCGGTCTACGCGCGGAAGGAAGGCTTCAGTGAGAGTTGGAAAAACGCGATCGAGCGCGAATTCGAAAATCGGGGTTACCATGTCGATATCGGCAAGCTGACCCTGGGTGCCTTTCGAGGTCTCGTCGCCGAGGACGTGCGATTCTTCCAGGATGCGGGCCGCGATCAGGAGATCGCTTTCATTGATGATGTGTTTCTCGATGTCGATCTCAGCCGCATTCTCGACAAGCAGGTCTCGATCAACACGCTCGATGTGCAGGAGGCGAGCCTCTCCCTGCCGCTGGATCCCACCCGTGAAAACGCGAAACGCCTCCGCGTCAACGGGCTCTCCGGCCGCATCGTCATCACCGAGAGCGTCATCGAGATCGTGAAAGCCGAGGCCGAGTTGGCCGGATTCGACGTCTCGGTGAAGGGCTCTCTGGTGCGCCCGCCCCTGGAGGAGAACGAGGAAGGCGGGGCCGGGGAGCGGGAGATCGACGAGGCGGAGCTCGCCCATCGCCGCCGCCAGCTCCTGAGATTCCTGCGCGAACTCGAGACCTACGAATTCACCGGTGGGCGGCCCTCCCTTGAGATCGAATTCCGCGGCGATCTCGATGAACTCGAGACGATGACGGCGCGCGCCCGCCTCTCCACGCCCGCCTTCAGCAAGCAGGGGCAGGCTTATCGGGTCGAGTCGCTCGCGGCCTCGGTGCGGTTCGACGGGAGGGAAAACCGCGCCGAGATCGAGGAGTTGAGAGTGAATGACGAACAGGGCGTTCTCGATCTCACGGGCCAATGGACCCAGGCGGCCAACCGGCTCGATTTCAGCATGAACTCCACCGCCGATATCGCGGGGCTCGCCGGTCTTTTCTGGGCCGACAAGAAACTCGGCGAGATCGTCTTTTTCAATCCTCCGACGATCGAGGCATCGGGCCATCTCGAGCTCGATGCGATGCGCCGTGGAGGCAACGGCTTTCCCGGTGAGGTGATGGGAGAGGTGCGCGCCGAGCGGTTCGTGACACGCGGCACGGTCTTTTCGGGGTTGAATTTCGGATTCAGTCTCGCCGCCGAGCGCTTTTACCTGCGGAATCTCCGTCTCGATCACAAGACCGGTGTCGCGTTTCTCAACCTCAAATACGAACCGGGCAAGGGCGGTGAGACCGTGCAATACCAGACCGAGATCAAGCTCGATCCGCTCGTCTTCCGTCCCTTCTTCGACGAGCGCGGAAGAAAATTCATCGACGCGTGGAATTTCAGCGAGACCTCCTCGATCTACATCGCGGCGGTCGGAAATGGCGAGGATTGGAAGTTCCCGGGTTGGAACAACCGGGGTGTCATCGACCTGCGCCAGTTCCGCCTCAACGGTGTCGAATTTCTCGAACTCGAGACCGACTACGAATCGGATGGCGGGACCCAGTGGTTCCGCAACGTCTCGCTCGTGCGCGAAGAGGGCAGGATCGTCGCCGAACTCGCCGAGAACAACCGTCGCGAGCGCAGTTGGGAGGTGAGGGGCGTGGTCTCCACCGTCGACATCGTGGAGGGCGCGAAGGCTTTCAACCCGAAGCTTTCCAAGGCGCTCGAAAAGTACCGGCATGAAAGTCCGCCGACGATCCGACTCGCGGGTCGTCTCGACGGGCGCCGCAACGACGAGGTGGGCGACGAGCCCCGGCGCAACCAGCTCGCGATCTCTTTCACAGGTGGAGGCGACGCCCGGTACGACTTTCTCGGCAAGACGCTCACCTTGAGCGATCCGGTCGGCGAAGTGAAAGTCGATGGCAGCCACGTGACTCTCGTTTCGCTCACCGGCGGCATCTTCGGGGGGCGCGTCGAGCTCGCCTACGACGTCACCAACGTGCGTGATCCCGGCGCGCCGTTCGTGATGAAAGCGGCCGTTCGCGGTGTGCCGCTCGAGCGGGTCACGAAACACTATGACGGTGGCGGCGACATCACGGGTGCGGTCGATGCCGATTTCGACATCACCGGAAAGGTGGGGCAGGTCGCCAGCTTCAACGGCGGAGGCAGCGCCCGCATCGCCGATGGATACCTTTTTGCCATCCCCGTGCTGGGGCCGCTCACCAAACTCCTCGGAAACACGAACGGAAGTAGCAATGAAAATGGCAATGGCAATGGCGGCAATGTCGCCAAGGAGGCTTCGGCCTCCTTCCAGCTCGAGAACGGCGTGCTGGTGACGCGCGACATCGAGGCGCTCACGAAGGCGTTCCGCGTGAAGGCCGCCGGCACCGTGTCGCTCGTCGATCAATCAGTCGATCTCGAGGCGGTCGTGAATACGCGCGGCGAGCTCTCGAGCACCGTCCTCACGCCCGTGAGCGAGTTGCTCACCTATTCCTGCACCGGCACGGTGCGCGACCCGGTGTGGAAGCCCAAACACATCTCGAATCTCGGCAAGGTGCCCGCCACCCTCATCTCCGAGCTCACCAACATCCCCGTCGAAGGATTGAAGCGGCTGGGTCAATTCGGACAGGAGCTTTTCGCCCTGCCCGAGCGGGCCATGAATTCCGTCAATGGCAACAACGGCACCGCGACTCCGGCACCGTCCGATGGTGCCGCGCCCGCCACTCCCCGTGAACGGCGCTTTCCCTGGGGTGGATTGAACGGTGGGGGCAATCCCGACGCCCCCGCCCCGAGGCGTTTGTTCCCGCTGCTGCCGGATTGATCAGTTTCCTCCGGTGAGGTACGCCATCAGATCGCGCAGCTCGCGGTCGGTCAGCATCGAGACCAGCCCCGGCGGCATCAGTGAAGTGCGCATCTCCGTGCGCGAGACGACTTCCGTCTCCGGAAAGGATCGCTCCTGTCCCGTCAGGTCGCGGAAGACCTCGCTGCTCGAGGAGCGCAGGAGGATGCCGATGAACTCGGTGCCGTCCTTCAGCTTCACCTGGCTCGGATAAAACTGCGGTGCCACCTCGCGATGTGGTTCGAGGATCGAGCGCAGCAGCGCCTCGCGCGTGCCCTGCCGGCCGGCCAGGCTCAGATCCGGTCCGAGCACGATGCCGCGTCCGCTGTGGCGGTGGCAGCTCGAGCAGAGGGCCAGTTTCGAGTGGAAAAAGATGCGTCGTCCTGCCTCCGTATCAGCTTCGCCAGGCACCGCGTCGAGACGTGCGAGCCAGGCCGCGGTCTCATCGAAAGGCGGTCGATCCGCATTGAGCGAAGCCGGATCGAGGATCGGTTTCACTAGCGCCGCGGCATCGGGATGCGTCGCCACGATATGATCGAGGGTGGCCTTTCCCTCCTCGTCCGGCACCACGCCCCGCAAGGCGCGCAGAGCCTCGTCGCGGATCGAGGCATGGCCGTCACCCGCGAGGATGAAGAGAAGTTCCCGGTGCTCCGGCAGCGCCGAAGTCGCGAGCCCCGTCACCGCATCGGCGCGCAGGGCGGGATCGAGGCCGTCGTCCGAGGCGATCTCGGCGAGGAGGACGCGGGCCTCGTCCGAGTTTCTCGTCGCGAGCGTCCGGACCACCTCGAGCGAGAGCACCGGATCCTTCTCATCGAGCAGGTCCCGTAGCACGTCCATCGTCAGCTTTGGATGGGCCGGCGGGGCGAGACGCAGCGCATATCCCTTCAATCTTGGCGGAGTGTCAGGATCCAGGATTTTGCCGGTCAGCACATCGGGATTCGTCACGCCCGCACCCGGTTCGCCCCTGAGGGTATTCCATGCCGCGAGCGCCGCCTCGAAGAGCCGGTAGTCGATGTCCGCATCGGACAAGGCTTTCTCCACTTCCGGGTTAAACCCTGTCAGGACCCCGTCCGCGATCCAGCGCAGGCATTCGAAGCGCATCTCCGGATCGGGATCGTCGAGGAAGGCGCGCACCCACTTCTCCTCGTCGAGATCGACACGCCGCAGCGCGACAAACGCGAGGACGCGGTGCTCCGGCGGCATCACGCGGAGGAATTCCGGCGTCCACGTGGCGCTCTTGCGGGCGAGGGCGGAAAGCGCGGCGTCGGCGAGGTGGCGGTCGTCCGACCCGGCGAGTGGCAGCAGCTCGCTCTCCGCCTTGTCGACGCGGCCCTGGCGCAAGTCCTCGGCCAGTCGTGCGGCGTCGTTGAGTGGGTCGGGCGTCTTCTTCACCCAGGTCGCTGCGGCGGGATCGATCTCCAGCTTCCAGAGCCGGCCCTTTCCATGGATCGGGTAAGAGCTGAAGACCCAGTCGTTCATGTAGAAGGCACCGTCCGGCCCGCGGGCGATGCTGGTGGGGCGGAAGAAATCACTGCCCTCGGCAAGCACGATCCGGTCGGAGGTGTAGCCGGCACCCTTTCTGGTCAGCGGATAATATTCGATGCGGTGGTCGCTCCAGGAAGGAATGATGACGCCGCCACCGAGGGCGATGAGCGCGCACGGACCCTCGCCCGAGGGATGCACCATGCCGAGCGTGCCACGCAGCTCCCCGTTCCAAGCCACGAAAGGATGGACCGGAGCGCTTCCGTAGACCCATTGGAATCCATAGTCCGCGCCCTCGACGACGTGGAGGAGACGGCAGGGCGGGCGGCTCCCCGGATCGTTCTCCGCAGCGAAGATCTCGCCGAATTCATTCACCATCAAACCGAAGGGATTCCAGAAGCCGCGGGCGATGCGGCGCATCTTCTTCCCGTCGGGCGTGCAGCGGAAGACGCCGCCTTCGCCGCGGCCCTTCACCTCCGACCCGTCGGTGGCGGTGAGCGTCCAGTCGTGGCCGAAATTCTCCCCTAACGAAAACACCAAACCGCCGTCGGGATGCCAGGCCATGCCGCTGAGTCCGTTGTGCGGATAATCGGCGAGCGTATCGAGGGCCGCCAGCGTCTCCTCGACGTCGCCTTTTCCATCACCGTCGGTGTCCTTCACCCGCAGGATGCGTCCCCGCTCGGCGAGATAGACCCATCCGCCGGGACCGAGGATCAACTGCATCGTCGCCGTCGTGGCGTTGTAAAAGACGCGACGGTTTTTGCCATCCGCGTCGAAGACGAGGACCTCGTCGTGCTCCGGCCCCGCATAGCCCTCCGGACGGAAGTGGGTATGGCAGGCGATCGTGTAGATCCGGCCCTCGTCATCGACATCGATGCCCGTCGGTGTGACGAGGTCGGGATGCTCCGCGAGCAGGGTCAGTTTCACGCCGGGTTGCAGCGTCTGGATCAGCGGAGGGATTTCCTCCGGCACCTCCGGCGCCTTGGGAGGCGCGGAACGGGGCGGCTTGGGGGCGACCGGAGGCGCGGCGGAAAGGGGCGAATGAAGAGAAAGCAGAAGTCCCGGAAGAAGCAAGTGACGGCAAAAGAAAAAACCGGGTCGAATCATGGCGGCGGGAAATTTCGGCAGGGATCACGATGTAGGGGGGCGCATCGCCTGTCAACGAGTCCGCATCCCGCGGTCGCGGGAGATGTTCGATCTTGCCGAAAGTCCACGGCATCTCCGCTTGCCCCATCCATCCATCACTCCAATACTCCGCTACTCCACTCCCTCACACGTGAACCTCTCCTTCCCCGAAGACCTGCCCGTCTCCCGCCGCCGCGACGACATCCGCGCGGCGATGGACCGGCATGTCGTCGTGATCGTCTGCGGCGACACCGGCTCGGGGAAAACGACGCAGCTCCCCAAGATCGCGCTCGAGCTCGGTCGTGGTGCCAACGGCCGCCGCATTGGCTGCACCCAGCCGCGCCGCATCGCCGCGACCTCGGTGGCGGCGCGTGTCGCGGAGGAACTGCAGGTGCCTCTCGGACGCGAGGTCGGCTACCAGATCCGATTCGAGGACAAGACCGACAAGGCCGCGACCCGGGTGAAATTCATGACCGACGGCGTCCTCCTCGCCGAGACGCGGAAGGATCCGGATCTCCGGCAATACGACACGATCATCGTCGATGAAGCCCACGAGCGATCGCTCAACATCGACTTCATCCTCGGTTACCTCCACCGCACCCTCGCGAAGCGGCGCGACCTGAAAGTGGTGATCTCTTCGGCGACGCTCGATGCGGGAGCTTTCTCGGAGTTTTTCGGTGGAGCTCCGGTCGTCGAGGTGGAGGGCCGCACCTTTCCCGTGACGGATCTTTACCAGCCGCCTCTCGACGATTACGAATCGCTCGCCGAGCAGGTCTGCCGCGCCTTTGAATCGCTCGGCGAGAT
>JALRFZ010000138.1 GCA_023253615.1 Verrucomicrobiales bacterium
TTCCTCTTCAGCGAGGCCGGTGATCACCAGGATCTCGCCCCCCTCGACACCTTGCCGGTCTACACTCCGCAGGGTACGGTGATGCCGCTCGGGTCCATCTCCGACATCCGCGAGACCATCGACACCGCCGAGATCCGCCGCGTCGATGGAAAGCGTAGCGTCACCCTGTACATCGTACCGCCCCGCTCTCTCGCCCTCGAGACCGCCGTCGAGCGGGTCCGCGAGGAAGTCGTTCGCCCGCTGCGCGAGGGGGGCCTGCTGCCGGCCGGAATCGGCGTCGATCTCACCGGCGCGAGCGATCAGCTCGAGGCGACCCGCCATTCCCTCGCCAACAATCTCTGGATCGCAGTCGTGCTCTGCTACCTGCAGCTCGTCGTGATCTACCGGCACTGGGGTTACCCGTTCCTCATCCTCGTCACCGTGCCCCTCGGGATCGGCGGGGGCATCATCGGCCTGTGGCTGCTCAACCAGATCGGCGCCATGCTGCCCCTCGTCGGACTCGCCCCGATCCGGCAGCCCTTCGACATGATCACCATGCTCGGCTTCCTCATCCTCCTGGGCACCGCGGTGAACAATCCCATCCTCATCGTCGAGCGGTCCGTTCAAAACTTCCGCGAGCAAGACATGGACGCCGTCTCCGCCGTGCGCGATGCCGTCGCGACGCGTCTGCGCCCCATTCTCATGACCACCAGCACCACGGTGATGGGGCTCGCCCCGCTCGTCTTCCTCCCCGGGGCCGGCACGGAACTCTATCGCGGCCTCGGGGCCATCGTCCTCTTCGGCCTCGGCTTCACCGCCCTCATCACCCTGACTTTCCTCCCTTCGATGATGGTCGGAGTGCTCGGATGGATGGAGCGGCTCCGGCGCCGGCCCGCCTCCTGATCAGACGCGGTCGAGGGCGTTGCCCGAGACGAACAGATTGCGCGACTTGAACGCGGCCGGGGAATCCTTCAGGAGGAAAAGCCGCATCTCGCGCGAACGGCCGGCAAAGCTGGGGTCGGCGAGGTATCGCTCCGGCTTCCGGACCCACCCGGGGCTCCGCCAGCCCTGTTGACCCGAAAGCATTTCCGCGACCGCGGCGAGATAAGCGTCGATCCAACGTCTTTCAGGGACATCCGTTCCCAAAGCAGGCGGCTCCTCTGCAAATCCCGCCTCACCCGGCTGCTCCCGGAATTCATCAAGAAAATCCGCAAGCTCCATCAGAAAGGATGACCCATGGGAAACACGGACGGCTACTTCCGCGAGAGTTTTGGGTCGGGATTCCATCAGACCTCCCGAAGGTGCTCCAACAACTCCGCCACGAAAAATCCCGTTCGCTCCGGCAGCTCGCGATCCGGGAAAAACTTGAGAACCACACGCGCCACCTCTTCGCGACGCGTGATGCCAAGGTGTCGGCACAGCCAGATCGCATCCTGCAAATCCGTCGATGC
Source organism: Verrucomicrobiales bacterium (assembly GCA_023253615.1). Classification (GTDB taxonomy): domain Bacteria; phylum Verrucomicrobiota; class Verrucomicrobiia; order Verrucomicrobiales; family DEV007; genus Arctic95D-9. The sequence goes on from JALRFZ010000138.1 coordinate 1,431, forward strand.
ATCCCCTTCCTCAGGGCCGCCGCTGCGGGCCGCGAGGCACTTCATCGCCAACAGGTATTCCGGATTCGCCGCATACACTTTCAGGTGGGAGAGCTCGAGCGAATCGAGAAGCTCGACGCCTTTTCCATCGTGGATCGAAAGGAAGCCCTTCACATCATCGTTCAGCCAGTTCCAACGCCATCCCAGATTCGCCGCCACTTCAAAAGCCGCTTTTCTCACGACCGCGGCCGGCTCAAACACCGCGTCGATATCCTTGGTGGAGTTTCGCGCCGAAAACGCCAGGCATAAACAAGCTCCACCATAGAGACAGATTTCCCCGCGCGTGCCGTGCGCGGCCAACCACGCGTTCACGGATTCGAGGCCTTTCCGGATCTCCGCTTGAGTCAATGACTGCATGCTCTAGGCAAGGATAACCGATGCAGGAGTTTCGTCCATCCCCACTCTCACTCCAACTCCAACTCCACCTCCACCTCCGCCACCGGATTCGCCGGACGCGTGACGAAATACAGCACCAGGGACACCGCGACGATCCCGGCGGCGACGAGCGGAGCGACATGACCGCCTTCATTCTGCCACGCCGAGGCGATCCGCACCCCGATCAACACGAGGCAGACGACCGCCCCCAGCACCGGGATCACGAGCGGCACCTCGAAACTGCCCCGCGGCTCGTTGGGACGCAGCTTCAGCACCACCAGGGAAATGTTCACCACCGAAAAGACCATCAGCAGCAGCAACACCGTCGACTCCGCGAGCTGCTTCACGCTGCCGCTCAGGATCAGCGCCATGACGATCGCAAACAGCAGCAGGATCGCCACATGCGGCGTGCGGCGGATCGGATGGATCCGCCCGAGGATCGCCGGCAGCAGCCGTTGCCGGCTCATTCCGTAGAGCAGGCGCGATCCCATGATGTAATTCAGCAGGGCCGTGTTGCCGATCGCGAAAAGGGTGATCACCAGATAGACCGAGTCGATGTTGCGGAACCAGGGCGCGGCCGCCTTCGCCACATCCATGAGCGGAGCCTTGCTCTTCGCGAGATCCTGCCACGGCATCACCGACACCGCCGTGATCGCCACCGCCATGTAGATGAGCGTCGCCACCACCATGGCCGAGAGGATGCCAAGGGGCACGTCGCGTTTCGGATTCTTCACCTCCTCGCTCACGTTGAGGACATCCTCGAAGCCGATGAAGGAAAAGAACATCACCACCGCGCCCTGCAGGATCAGCATCAGCGGAAAAGCGTCGACCACGCCATCGGCGCGGACCGGCGTCTCGAGATAATCCACCCCGCCCCAGAAACGCATCCCCACCGCGATGATGAAAATCAGGCCCGAGGCCTCCACCACCGTGCAGACGATGTTCGCCCACATGCTCTCGCGGATGCCGCGATAGATGAGCAAGCCGACGAGCAGGACGATGGCGGTGGCGACGATCTTCACCGGCAATTCCACCCCCAGCCCCTTCCCGATCGTCTCCGCCATCGCCTGCGATCCCGTCGCCATGCTCGTCAGCCCGCTCATCATCACGCAGAGCCCCACCACATAGCTGAGCCACGGGATCCCGAGGGCGCGGTGCGTCACGAAGGCGGCGCCACCCGCCCTGGGGTAACGGCTGCCGACGCAGGCGTAGGACATCCCCGTGAGCAGCGCCACGATCATCGCCGCGAGAAAAGCCAGCCAGATCGCGTTGCCGAGGGTGTCGGCGGCTTTGCCGATCAACGCATAGATCCCCGCTCCCAGCATCGAGCCGAGTCCATAAAGCGCCACCTGCCAGGCGGAGAGGGAACGGTGGAGGGTGTGTTCGTCGTTCGCGTGCATGTCAGGATCGGGTCCGCAGGGGGTGCGATGCAGTGTGGGGGAAGGCTCCGGACCGATCAAGGAAGCTTTTTGCCGAAATCCTCCGGCAGTTGGATCGACCACACCTCGCCCGAGAGCGGACGGGCGTGGCCTCCGGCGATCCAAAGTTGGTCGTGCAGGACGAAGGCCGAATGTTCGTGCCGTGCCTTCCAGCAGTTGGGCGTTTCGAGCTTCTCCCACTGTTTGCCATCCGCGGAATGCCAGAC
>JALRFZ010000598.1 GCA_023253615.1 Verrucomicrobiales bacterium
GTTCCGCAGCGTCCCGATGCCTTCGATGGTGATGGCGATTTCGTCGTCGATCTGCAGGGTGAAATCGCTGTCAGGGACGATGCCGGTGCCGGTCATGAGGTAGGCACCGGTGGGGAAGTGGTTGCACTTGAAGAGCCAGCCGGCCAGTTCGTCAAAGCCGCGCTTGATCTGGGAAAGGGTGGTCTCGCCGGAAAAGACTTCCTGCCCTCCGCGCGAGATGGTGATGGAGATCTTCGTCTCGGGCGAGGGAATCGGTCCAACGACGAGGCAGGGACCAAGAGCGCAGGCGCCGGTATAGTTCTTCGCCTGAGGGAGATAGAGCGGGTTTTCCCCCTCGATGGAGCGCGAACTCATGTCGTTGCCGATGGTGTGGCCGAAGACCTTGCCCTCGGCATTGATCGCGAGGGTGAACTCGGGCTCGGGCACGTCCCAGGTGGAGTCGTGTCGGATGCCGACGTGATCGAGCGCACCGCGGACCTTGGCGGCGGTGGACTTGAAGAAGAGTTCGGGACGCGGGGCCTCGTAGACCTTGTCGTAAAAGATGTCGCCGCCCGCGACTTCGGCTTCCTCCATGCGCGCGGTGCGGCTGCGGAAATAGGTGACCCCGGCGGCCCAGACCTCCTGATCGCCGATGGGAGCCTGATAGGGGATTTCGGGATTGAAGGAGATCTCGTCGGAGGCGGCCTCGTAAGCGGCGCTGGCGTAGGCGAAGGGATCGCCGGAGGTGAAGAGTTCGTTGAAGGAAAAGCCGGGCGCGGCATGGCGGACTTGGCCGGGGGCATCGGTCGATTCGATGAAAATGGCGGAGGCGGTTTTGAAGATGCGGAGAGACATGGGGCGACGATAACGAAAATCCCCCGCCGTGCCAGCCTCAAAGTAGCAGCGGCGTCCCGCCGCTTCTGCTATCGATCCTTGCGATGTTCCTCCCACCGCGATAGCGTCCCCCCTGCGTGAAACGACCTCTCCCCATCACCGCCGTCATCGGTATGCTACTCGCGTCACCTCCCGCGCTGCAGGCGCAGAAGGCCGCGGTCGTTTCGATCGAGGCGGCGGATCTGGTGGAGTATGAAACGGCGGCGGAGCCGGTGAAAAAGCTGATCGAGATCTCGCTCGATCTCACCCGCAGGAAACTGGGCTACCGCTTCGGCTCGAATTCGCCGGAGAAGAAAGGCATGGACTGCTCGGGCACGGTGCAGCACGCGCTGACGATGTTTGGATTCCAAGGGGTGCCTCGCTCGTCGTGGGATTTCTACACCTGGGCGGAGAAGGCGGGAGTGCTGAAGCCGACACCGGGTGTGACCTCGACGGACGATCCGGTCTTCGCCGAACTGAAGCCGGGCGACCTGCTTTTTTGGGAGGGGACCTACGAAACGGGCGATCGCGATCCGCCGATCTCGCACGTGATGATTTACCTGGGCACGCTGAAGGCGGATGGGGAAGGGGTGATGTTCGGCGCGAGCAGCGGACGCCGCTACCGCGGCAAAACGATCCACGGGGTGAGCGTCTTCGACTGGGAGGTGCCGGAGGAGGGGAGCGAATCGAAGTTCGTCGGCTACGCGCGAATCCCGGGAGTCGCGGCGGAGGAGACGCCCGACCCGACACCGAAAGGAGAGTCTAATCTTTTAAAATCTTTACTTGATCAATTATTTAAGAAAAGCGAAGCTTCCGGACCATGAAGTCCCATACCCTCATCGCTCTGTTCTTTGCCGCGTCCTTCGCTTTCGTTGGATGCACTCCCACTCAAAAAGGTGCTGCCGGTGGTGCCGCCATCGGCGCCGGTGTCGGCGCTCTCGTCGCCGGAGACGGCAACCGTGGCACCGGTGCCCTCATCGGCGGTGCCGTGGGTGGTCTCGGTGGTGCCGCGGTCGGCTCGGCCAACGAGAAGAAGCAGCAACAGCAGTACTACGGACCCCAGCCGCAGCCCGGCTACGGTCCCGCTCCCCAGCCCGGCTACGGCCCGCGCTACTGATCCCCGCCCTCTGCCGGGGAGGTTTTTAAAAACCCCGATTTCCAAGACCGGATCCTGTCTCAGCGGGATCCGGTTTTTTGTGGCCCGTTCAGAAACGTTTGGTGAAGCCGCCGAAGACGCCGAGGTCCTCGGCGGCATCGTTCAGCCCGAGTTGCACGCCGGTGTCGAAGACGAGATCGTCGGTGATACTGAAGGTCGCACCGCCGGAAAAGTAGGCTTCGTAGTCGCCGGGACCGGCGACGCCGACATACTCGGTGAAAAGTCCGAGCCGGTCGGTGATATCAAAACCGAGCACGGCGGAGTGGACGAATTCGAGGTCGTAATCGTCGATGCCGTCGTGGACGGCGTCGAATTCCGCCATGAGACCGAGTCCGACGCCATCGGTCAGGTCGGTGGAAAAGGGCAGGATGAGACCACCCTCGACCTCTCCATTGCTGATCGCGGTGTCGGTGGGGATTTTCACGAAGGGGAACAGGGCGAAAGCAGTCTTGCCACCGTCATTGCCCCAGACGTTGTATTTCAGGCGCAGGGTGACATCGCTGAAACCCTCGGCTCCGGCCTCCTCCCAGGTATAGGCGTCGAAGACGGTCTGGAGATCGATGCGGTCGGTGAGGCCGACTTTGAGATTCGTGGCCATCACCGTGTAGGTATCGTCGCCACCGTCGCGACGCCAGTCGAAGTAACTGGCCTCGACGACCCAGGCTCCGGCGTCGACGGTGATGGGGCTCTCGGTGGTATCGGGACGGTCGGGCGAGAGTTCGCGCCATTCGGCGCGCGGCGTGGGATTGAAGAGGGTATGAGGCCCGACCGAAGAGGGTTCGATGGCCCGGGTTTCCCCGGCATCGGCGATGGCGGAAAGAAGGGGGGCGAGGAAGGGTGCGAGGGCGAGACGGTGTTTCATGCGATGTCGGTGTTTGTGTTGGAAAGGGGAACGATCGGGGCCGGCGCGGTGCGGAAGCGGCGCATGACGATGCCCTGATCGGGGCTGAAGAGCCAGGCAAGGAGGAAGATGAGACCGGAGGCGAGCGCGATCATGCCGGAGGAAGTGGTGCTTTCGAATCCGAACCAGCCGGGCACGACGAGGGCGCCGAGATGTCCGGTGATGGCGGCGAGGACGGCGGCTCCTGCGGCGATGAGGAGCATGGGCAAAAGACGATGGGTGAGGAGAAGCGCGGTCGCCGGCGGCACGATGAGCATGGCGATGACGATGATGCTGCCGACGGATTCGAAGGCGGCGACGGTGGTGACCGCGACGAGGGTCATGAGGAGGTAATGGAGAAACTGCGAGGAGTATCCGAGGGTGTCGGCGAGATCGGGATCGAAGGAGCTGAGCTTGAATTCCTTGTAGAACAGGGTGAGGACGAGGAGATTCGCGAGGAGGACGCCGCCATTGACGAGGGCGGCGCGGGGGATCTCGAAGCCGCCGAGGGCGACGGTATCGAGAGGAGTGAGCTCGATCGCCCCGTAGAGGACGCATCCTGGATCAAGGTCGACATGATCGGCGGCCCGGCGGATGAGGAGGAGCCCGATCGCGAAGAGGGTGGTGAAGACGATCCCCATGGCGGCCCCGCGGTCGACATTGCCGAAGCGCATGATCCACTGGGTGAAGAGCGCGGTGAGGAGTCCGGCGAGGGCGGCCCCGAGGAACATGGGCACACTCGCCCGAGTCCCGGTGATAAGAAAGGCGATGGCGAGCCCGGGGAGAACGGCATGGCTGATGGCGTCGCCCATCATGCTCATCTTGCGGAGCACGAGGAAACAACCGGGCAAAGCGCAGGCCACGGCGCAGAGCATGCCGACGATGACGATCCAGGTGTCGAAGGAGGTCCACATTTCGGTAATCGGTAATCGGTGATCGGAATACGCGAAGCGGATAGACGTAGCGTAGTCAATTCGGAGGTCGGTGATCAGTAGGGGGACGTCGGGAATGAAAAGAACTCGGAGAGCTCATCAATCTCGCGGACCATGCTCGATTGGCTGGGTGGGCAATCGCCGCAAAAACGATCGGACAGTGAAATCATCTTCCCGATCATCGCGCCGATATCCTTGCACCGGGTTCCGTAGTCGCAGACGACGTCCCTTCCCAAATATCCCGCATCAAGAGCGACGATCAGCCAATGCTGGGTTTCGTTCTGCTCTCCATCGGCATCGGTGAGTTTGCTCACGAAGTGCTTCTCGTATCGTCGCTTCGCCCAAGCTTCGGCGATCTGTGCGCCAACGGATCGCGAAGAACGTCGAATCTGATTGGTAAGTGAATATTTCTCGTCGTCCGGAAACGATTTGCTCGCCTCGAAGATCGCCTTCGCCAGTTCCCGGGACATTTTCCAAGTCACCAACTCCGTAAAATGTCTCGCATAAGGTTTCTTCTCCATATCAACACTGTCTATCAAGTTTCTGTTCACTGTTCACTGTTCACCGATTTGACTACGCTACGCTCCGTCTATCCGCTTCGCGTATTCCGATCACCGGTCGAATGCGGACTCGGCGGCACGCGCTGATCGGGGAGGGTGCCTCCGAGTTTCGCCTCGAGTTCGCGGACGAGTTCGGCGCCGAGGATGTGCTCGACCATGTCGGCATCGCGATCGACATGGCTGGGGGCGACGTCGGCGTATTGGATGAGGTAGGTTTCCCAGAGCCGGTGATTCCGGGTGACGCGGGCGGCTTCGCCGAAGCCCGGTTCGGAAAGGCGGAGACGTCCGGGCGGCGCGGGCTCGAGATGATCCTCGCGCCGGGCGACGCGGAGGATCTGACGCAAGTGCCGCGGTGTCCAGGAGCGCTTCGGGAGGAGAGCCTCGTAGGGGAAAGAGCGATTCGCGACGGGAGCGTCACCGGCTTGATCCTCGAGGATCTCGTAAGCAGCGCGGAGAAAGTGTTGGCGATCCTCCTTCCGGCGGAGGGCGGCCTGATTGAGGATCCGGGGCAGGACTCCGCGGACGGGGGCGAAGAGCATGCTGACGAGGAACAAGGCGGCGGCGACTAGGACGATGACGGCACCCGCGGGCAGCCGCGGGGTGAGGGCGCTGAGGGACGCGCCAAGCCAGCCGCTCACGCCTCCGATGACGGCCGAAATGAGGAGCATGGGGAGGAGCCGGTCGGTCCAGAACCGAGCCGCCGTCGGCGGGGTGATGAGGAAGGCGATCACGAGGATGAGCCCCACGGACTGGAGACCGATCACGGTGACGGCGGTGACGAGACCTAACAAAAGCACATCAAGGAAGAGGGTGGGCCATCCCTGCGCGGCGGCGTAGCCATCATCGAAGCAAAGGACGAGGAACTCCTTGAGAAAGATCAGGCAGACGAGCGAAGCGGCTCCGGCGACGAGGGCGATGAGGAGAAAATCGCTCATCACGACGGAGGCGGCTTTTCCGTAGATGAAGGATTCGAGACCGGCCGCGTTCGGCAGATCCTGCACCATGCGCAGGCTGGCGACGCCGACGCCGAAGAAGACGGAGAGCACGAAACCCATGGCGACGTCGTCGCGGAGCCGGGTGGTGTTCCGGATGATGAGCATCGTGGCGATGCCCGCGACGCCGGAAAGGGTCGCGCCGAGCAGAAGGGCCGGAAGCGATTTGCCTTCTCCCCCGAGGGCCACCATCACGCCGAAGGCGATGGCGATGCCGGGCAGGGTGGCGTGGGAGAGGGCGTCGCCCATGAGGGAGCGCTTCCGCAGGAGAAGGAAAGATCCGACGAGTCCGGCGGCGATGCCGAGCAGGGTCGTGCTGAGAACGACGAGGCGCGTGTTGTAATTCTGCAACAACAGCACTTCGAGGATTTCGGAGAGACCGGGCATGGTCAGCGCGGGGTGGAGCGCAGGGCTTCGGCGGCTTTTTCGAGAAGACTGAGTTTGCCTCCGTAGGTCTTCTGCAGGTTGTCGCGGGTGAAGGTCTCGGCGGTGGGACCGGCGGCGACGACGCGCATGTTGATGAGGACGATCCAGTCGAAATAAGAGGTGACGGTGGCGAGATCGTGATGGACGACGAGGCAGGTTTTGCCCTCGCCGGAGAGGCGGCGGAGAAGGTCGACGATGGCCTGCTCGGTGGCGGCATCGACGGCGGCGAAAGGTTCGTCCATCAGGTAGAGATCGGCATCCTGCATGAGGGCGCGGGCGAGGAAGACGCGCTGCTGCTGGCCGCCGGAGAGCTGGCTGATCTGGCGGTGGGCGAGGTGGGCGATGCCGACTTGGTCGAGCGCCTCCATCGCCCGTTTCGTCTCGGCGGCATTGACGCGGCGGAACCAGCCGAGCCGCCGGTAGGCGCCCATCGCGACGACGTCGAGGGCGTTCACGGGGAAATCCCAATCGACGCTCTCGCGCTGGGGCACGTAGGCGACGCGGTGGCGGGCCTTTCGGTAAGGAACTCCGTAAATGTGCGCCCAGCCGGAGGTGCGGGGGACGAGATCGAGGCAGGCTTTGAGGAGGGTGCTTTTACCGGCTCCGTTCGGACCGACGATGCCGACGAGCTTGCCTTCGGGAATGTTCAGCTCGATGTCCCAGAGCACGGGCTTGCGCTGGTAGGCGACGGTGAGGTCGTGGATCGCGAGCGGCACCTCGGGCGGGTGCTCGGGCCGGGGTTCGGTGTTCCTGGCAGGGAAGACGCCCTGTCCGCTGAGGGATTCGGTATGCATGGCAGCGCGGGTCGAGCCCGCGGTAAAAGTGAGGGCGGGCGTAGCCCGCAGTAAAAAGTGGGAAGGTAAAAGGTAAAAGGTGCCGGAACTCGGCGATCAGTGAGCGGGTGATAGCATTCCGTTGAGACCTTTTTCAGGTGCGGTGCCGCCGAGGGCGCGGGTGATGGTGGTGATGTTGTGGTCGATCATGCCGAGGTAGGTGCCCTCGTAGGTGCCGGTGGCACCCATGGCATCGGAGTAGAGCTCGCCACCAATGACGACGTTGTGCCCCTTCGCGGCGGTGCCCTCGAGAAGAGCTCGCACATTCTTGTCGGATATGGAGCTCTCGACGAAGACGGCGGGGATTTTCCGTTCGACGAGGAAGGAGACGAGGGTCTCGATGTCCTTCACGCCGGCCTCGGATTCCGTGCTCATGCCCTGGATGCCCCGCACTTCGATGCCGTAGGCCCGCGAGAGATACTGGAAGGCGTCGTGGGCGGTGACGAGGACGCGCTGGGCTTCCGGGATGGAGGCGATCGACGTTTTTGCATATTGGTCGAGGGTTTCGAGGCGGGCCCGGTAGGTCGCGGCGTTGGCCTGGTAGGCTGCGGCGTTGGGGGCGTCGTAGGCGACGAGAGCCTCCTCGACGACCCGGGTCGCGGCGATCCAACCCTTCACATCCATCCACACATGGGGATCGTGGTGATCGTCCTCTCCGGAGAGGACATAGCCGGCATCCCCGGCGATGCCTTCGGTGACGGCGTGGACGGGCTTGCCTGAGGAGGCGAGCTTCACAAGGATGTCGGTCATCTTCCCTTCGAGGAGGAGGCCGTTGTAAAAGACGAGATCGGCGGCCTGCATCGCCTTCACATCGGCGGCGGTCGGTTTGTAGAGGTGGGGATCGACACCTTCGCCGATGAGCCCGTCGACTTCGGCAAGGGGACCGGCGATCTCGCGGACGATGTCGGCGATCATGCCCACGGTGGCGACGACGCGGTAGGGGCCTCCGTCGGATTCAGGGGCGTCATTGCATCCGGTGAGGAGGGCAAAGCCAAGGAGGGAAAGAGAGAGGGTGGCGGTCCGGCGTTTCATCGAGTGTTCGAATAGAGTTTCTTGAAGAAAGGTAGATCGATTGTTTGAGTCGTCAAGATAAGTTCTTGCAGGGGGCGAGCAAAGCGGGTAAAATGGACCCATGCCCTCGAGCACCGTCGAAAATTACCTGAAAGCGATCCTGCACCTGCAGGGGGAAGGGCGTGGCAGCACGACGGTGGGCGAGATCTCGCGCGAGCTGGAGGTGACGCCGGGCACGGTGACGATCATGATGCGGCACCTGAAGGCGCGGGGTCTCGTCGCCTACGAACCGCGCCGCGGGCTTTCCCTGAAACCCCGGGGAGTGACGGAGGCGATGAAGGTGGTCCGCCGTCACCGGCTGATCGAAGCCTTTCTCGTCGAGGTGATGGGGCTGGATTGGTCGGAGGTGCATGAAGAGGCGGAGATCCTCGAGCACGTCATCTCGGATCGTCTTCTGGATCGGATCAATGAAATGCTGGGCGAACCGACGCATGATCCCCACGGCGATCCGATCCCGGACCGGAATGGCGTGCTGGCGAAAGATCGCGCCATGCCCCTGCTCGATGCGGCGGCCGGACGCTACCGCGTGGTGCGGGTTTCGGACGAGGACTCGGCTTTGCTGGAATGGCTCAATGAAAAGGGCGTGAGGATCGGCGAGGAATTCGAGGTCTCGGACCCCGATCGCGCGGCCGGGGTGCTGGAGCTATCGCGTCGGGGAGGCAAGCGGGTCCAACTGGGGCTGCAGGTGGCCGGACAGGTTTTTGTCGAGGCAGTCGCCTGAGGGCGTGGGCTCGAACGGTTCAGTGGATCGCCACCGTTTCTCCGATCGCCGACTCGTAGGCGAGATGCAGGGTGTAGGTCTGGCGTGCGCCGAGTTTCTGGCCGAATTGGGCGAGGATGTAGAGGCCGGCCGCGAGGATGAGAAAGATGGCGAAGGGGATCAAGCCCCAGGCTGCGGCTCCGACGACCCATTGGGCGATGCCGAAGATGCCGGTGAAGGTGCCGAGGACGCCGACGATGAGGTAGCCGTAAAGGAACATCGACCAGACATTCGTGCGCGGTCCGTAGATGCCGCTGATGCGGGTGCCGCCGTCGTCCTCCGGATCAAGGCTGAGGGTGAGCTGGGGCGACCAGAAATGCTGTTGGTCATCGGGGATGCGGAGGGTGAGGTAGCCGGGGAAACGCATCAGGTAACAGCCGCGGCAACGCTCCCGGATGGTGTGCGAGAGGCGCTCTTCGACCTCTTCGGGAGCGAGCGGGACGGTCTGGGTGAAGCGGGGGCGGACGCGAAAACTGCTCATGGGATTTGGGTGCGTTTTACCGCGAAAGGGAGCCGCATGGCAAGTCCCGCGAAGGGAGGGGATCGCGCCATGGCGGAGGTGGATTCGGATCTTGCCAGGAAGCCGCCGTTTTCCCAAGCTGTCCGGATGAAGATCGCGCACTGCCAATATGAATCGTGGAACGCCGACTTCGAACGCAATCTCCGGCGCTTCGAGGAAGGTCTGGAGAGGGCGGACGAGGAAGGGGCGGCGATCGTGAGTTTTCCGGAATGTTTCCTCACCGGCTATCCCGATACCGGGACGGAAGCCCGGCGCGGTGCCTTTTCCCTCGACTCGGAGGAGGCGATGCGGGTGCTCGATGTGTCGAGCCGGCACGAGGCGCTGGCGATCGTGGGATTCAACGAGACGCGTGGAGAAGATCTCTACAATTCGGTGATGGTGGTGCATCGCGGGCACCTCGTCGGGAAATATTCGAAGTGCACGGCCTATCAGAAATTCCACCGCCAGGGGCGGGAGTTTCCGGTGTGGGAGCACCGTGGCTTGGTCTTTGGTGTCTTGATTTGTTCGGATGGCGGCTACATCGAGCCGGCGCGCATCCTCGCGGCGAAAGGCGCCAAGGTGATCTTTGCCCCGCATTTCAATGCGATCACCGGTGCGGGGGTGCTCTCCCATTTCACCAAAGTGCGGGCCGACCACACGGCGCGCGCGATCGAGAACGGCGTCTATTTCGTGAGGGGCAACAACGTGATCCTCGATCCGGCGAAGAGCGGGATGAGCCGCGATGGTCTCGTCGGTTATGGCGACAGCTACGTGATGGATCCGGGAGGAGAGATCCTCGTGCAGAGCCGCCGACACGTGGAGGACTTCCTCGTGGCCTCGATCGATCCTTCGATCGAGCCGCCGAAGTCGTGGGGCCTGAGCAAGTCCGCCTGGAGCCACCGCGAGTTCGGGGCGGAGCTGGCGCGGGTCATGGCCGCGGCGGACTCAGCGCAGGTGTGATTGGAGCCGCACGGCGTCGCGTTTGGCGGTGTCGAGGAGGGAGGTGCCGCAGAGGATGCCGTTGAATTTCCTGCCCTTGCCCTTCCGCCGGATCTCGACGGAAATGGCGGCGCCTGATCCGGGGAGATCGGGCTGGATCTCATGTTGGCCGGTGAGGATCTCCGTGGTGATGTTCCGCCGGTTCGAGCCATCGATCGCGTGATAGGTCAGGCGGTGGCTGCGATCTCCCGCCGGACCGGAGAGGAGCGCGCCGTCCGCGAGATCGGGGGCGTCGTTTTTCCAGAGCCAATCGACGAAGCCCGGCTTCCGTCCCCGGAGCGGGAGGCGGAGCTGCTGGCGGCTGCCATCGATGGTGTGGACGCCCTCGCCGACGGGGGCTCTGCGTCCATCGGAGAGGATCAGGTCGGGGCGAAGCACGGGATGACCGCGATGGAAGGTGAAGCCGCGCACCCCGGCGGTGAGACCGGGATCGTCATCGATGGCGTTGCGACCGGACTCGAGGCGGAACTCGACCGTGTGCAGGCCAGGACCGGTGATGCGGGCGGAGACGGTGCGCCACGAGGCGGTGCCGGAGCGTCCGGTCCATCGCTCGCGCTCGATGCCATCGATGACGAGCACGAGGATGGCCCGCGCCGGGAGGGTGTCGAGGAGCCACTGCGCCGAGACGAGGCCGGGGCCGTTCACGGTGGTGGCGATCGATTTGCGCTCGCCCCGGACGATCCCGCGGGCGATCACGGCGCTTTCATGGAGAGGTACGACGCCCCAGCCGTTCGCGTAGACGGGAGTGGTCGTGCCGAGGGCGTGGGAGAGGAGGGGATCCTTGACGAGGGCGCCTCCGCCCGAGAGATCGAGGGATCGCCCGCTCTTGAGCGAGAGTTTGGTGAGATCGCCGGCGAGGGCCGCCACCTGCCGGTTTTCGATGGCCGATTCGAGCGTGCCGGTGATCTCCGCCTCGCCGATGGCACCGGTGGCGCGCACGAGCCGGAGGTCGTCTACGGTGAGATCCGCGTTCGCTCCGGTCCAGGCCCAGGTGGAGAACGAAACCGCTCCCACGGGCACGAGGCCGCGCACCTCGAAGGGGCGGTAGGCGGAGCTGTCCGGGAGTATCGCGATGGTATCGCCGAGCCATGCGCCCGAGGCACTCCAGAAGGAGAAGCCGGCTTCGCGCGGGGCTCCGGGAGCGGCGGTATTGAAATGATGACCGCTGAAGACGAATTCCTCGCCGGGCACGGCGGGCTGGTTGTGAACGAGGAAAGATTCCGATCCGAGGCGGGCCGCTCCGGCGCCGGTGCGCGCCGTGGCGACGAGCGTCACGGAGGTGCCGCCGGTATCCCAGGGGCTGAGGGTGCCGCCCTCGAAGCCGCCGTTGCTGAGGAGGCCGTTGTTTCCGCCGGTTGTCTCATCGGGACGGAAGAGGTGGAGATCATCGACGGTGACGGCGCCTCCGGACCCGCGCCAGATCCAGCAGGTGACCGTGGCGGCGCGTTCGGGTGCGATCGTGTCGACGAGGAAGGTCCGGTAGCCCGCGGACCCGGGCAGGGCGAGGGTGCGATCGGTGATCCAGGCTCCGGATTCATCCCAGAACGAGAAGCCTGCCTCCAGCGTGCCGGCGGGGGCGCTGGTGAGGTAGGCACCGCCGAAGGCGAGCGATTCACCCGGACGCACCGTGCGGGTCACGACGATGCAACCTCCGGTACCGATCGTGGCCGCTTGCGCGCCGCTGCGGGCGTTCGTCGAGAGGGACACGGGCGCCCCGAGATCCCAGGGCGAGAGGCCGGATTCAAAGCCGCCATTGGAGAGCAGGTTCGTGAAGGCGGGGCCGAAGACGGGCCGGGTCTCGCCGCCGCCCTCCTCGGTGATCGCGAGATCATCGACGGTGAGACCGCCGCTGGCATTGGTGAGGATCCAGACGGAGACGGTCCGGGACCCCACCGGAGCGGTGAAGGGCAATTGGAAGCGCGTCCAGCCCGCGGTCGGTTCGAGCGGGGTGACGCGGTCGTGGATCCAGATGCCGTTTGCATCCTAGAAGGTGAGGCCCGCCTCGGCGCGCGCGCCGGTGGTGTCGCTGGAGATCCAGCCGGAGAACAGATAATTCGTCAATTCGGTCACGGGAATCGTGCGGACGAGGTAGGTGGAATCGCCGACGCGCGCGGCTCCGAGTCCGCGATAGGCCGTGGCGGTGGTCGTGACGCCGGGGCCGCGGTCCCATCCGTCGAGACCACTGTCGAATTCCCCGCCGGTGAGACGGTTTCCGGGGATCAAGGGTGCCTGAAAGTCGAAGAGGAGAGGGGCGCCGAGCGCGAGGTTTGCATTGCCGTTGAGATCGACGATGCGATCCGCACCCAGCGCGATCGATCCCGGACCAAAGGCCGCCGGCGTGACGCGGAAGCTCCAGATCGTGCCGGAGCCGCTCACGTTCGAGATGGTGCCGTTCGTGATCGTGAAGTCGGAGGCCTGGACGCCGCGGATCGCTTCGCTGGCGGTGAGGGTGACGGTGAACGCCGTCGTCACCAGCGGGCCGGTGCCGGGTTTGGTCAAGGTCAGGGTCGGCGGAGTGTGGTCGCGGGGTGGCGTGCCGGTCGAGGGGCCGGTGGGCACGGCGGCGGGGTCGAGGCTGTTGATCCAGTCGGCGAGCAACTGCATCCCGGCCTCATCGACGAGGTTCTTCGCAATCGGAGGCATGGCGACCCCAGGGGCGAGCGATCCGGCCCGGCGATGCACGATGGAAAGATCGGGACGCCCGGGGCTGACAAGGCGTGCTCCGCTGATGCCGAGGTTGTTGCCCGGAGTCACGTTGATCAGATTCTGGAAGAAAGGCGGCGTCTCGAGCCTCGCATCGAAGGCCGCCTGGGTCGGGGCGGCAGGCTGGTGGCAATGCGAGCAGTTCACGTCGAGGTAGGAGCGGGCGCGGCGCTCGAGGGTGGCGGTCGTATCGTTCTGCTTCTTCGAGGTGAGCGCCGCCGCGAGCGTGCTCTCGTCCACCGTCGTGGTGAAAAAGCCGAGACGGTTCAGCGTCACGATCTGGTTCGCGGTGCGGCCGGTTTTGGGATAAAGGAGATCGCCGTTGAGCTGCCGCGTTTTCACCCCGAGGACGCGGCCCGAGGCGGGCGCTGCACTCGTTGCGGCTCGGGAAATGCCAGGGGCGCGGATTCCCGTTCACGGTGACGGTGGCATCGACCGCTTCGCCCGGCAGGAGTTCCGCATCGGTCCCTTCCTCGTTCCAGCGATAGGTGAATCCATACCAGACGAGATCGTCGCCATGGACGAAGAAACGCGTCTCCAGCCGACGTCCGGGATATTCGAAATGTTTGATCAGCACCGTGCCCACAGGGAAGGCCCAGTTGCCATCCTCCGAGTAGGTGATCCGTTCCGCCGCCGTGTTCGGCGTGCCGTCGTTCGGGATCGCGATCCAGCGTTTCTTGTCGGCTCCGTCGGACCAGAGCGGCTGGTTCACGTCGTAGGGCATCACTCCGGCGGACGGCGTCAGGGTGGCGAGGTCGGCGAACGCGGTCGTCTGCGAGAGCAGGCGCGGCGGCTCGGGGACGCCTTCGGTGGATTTTTCGATCCGGTAGATGCGTCCACCGTCGAGGTCCGTGCCGGCGAGACTCAGCACATAGACCTCTCCCGAGGCGTCGATCCCGAAGGATCCCATGCCGTTTTTCGGACCCGGACCGTGGGGCGAGAGCGTGAGGATGCGCGTCACCACCGGAGTCGTCCCGGAAGCATCGAGCGACCAGATCGCATTCGAATTGTGATCGCCGAAAAGGTATCTACCGGTCAATTCCGGGTGCAGCGCCCCGCGATAGACGTAGCCGCCGATCACACAGCCGCCCGTGGTGCGGCCATACGCGTGGACGGGCGGGACATCGAAGCCGATGAGATTGGACGGCTTCGCTTTCGGACCGGTCGCGGTGCCCTCGCGGTAGGGCCACTGGAGATTTCCGCCGCGGACGACCTTGCTGATTTCTTCCTGCGTGCCTTGGCCGATATCGCCCACCCAGATGTCGCCGGTGACGCGGTCCTGCACCATGCGGTGCGGGCTGCGGAGGCCGATCGCGTAGAATTCCTCCAGGAGCGCCCCCGACGGGCTCTGCCACGGATTGTCGTTCGGGATGAAATAGCCCTGGGTGTAGCTGGCCGGCCAACCGGTCGGCGGGGTGGCCGGATTCTGCGGCTGGCGCCGGATCGGGTGGCTGCGGGTGGGATCGCGGTCGACATCGATGCGGAGGGCACCCGCGAGGAGGCTGCCATCCATGCGCTGACCCGAATTGTACTGGTCGTTGGCCCCCCCCTTCGTCTCCGATCGAGAGGTAGAGGAAGCCGTCGAGACCAAAGAAAAGACCTCCTCCATTGTGCCAGTTGTGGCGGTCGTACTGGTTGATCAGCACATACTCGGAAGAGGGGGCGATGGCGTTCGTCGCGGGATTCCAGGTAAAACGCGAGAGCCGGCAGTAGGCCCGGTTCGTATCCGACTTCTGCACGGTGAAGCGGTAATAGACATACAGGTAATGGCGGTTCGGAGAGTCGGGCGTGCCGAACTCCGGATGGAAAGCCAGCCCCATCATGCCACTGTCGTGCGAGGATTCGACCTGGCTGCGGATGTCGAGCAGGACGGTCTTCGAAGTCGTCGTCTCCAGATTGTTGAACACGGTGAGACGTCCCGCTTTCTCCACCACCATGAGCCGGTTGGAGAAAGGCACCGGCACCATCTGCACCGGATCGATGAAGGTGAGGTTGGGGAAGGCATTGACGAGCCGCCAGCTCCCCGTCGAGGGACGCGGGGTGCGGTTGGGGAGAGCCCCGTTGAGAAAGGCTCCGACCGCCTCCGCACGATCGAGTCCGCCCGTCGTCTGGGCGGAAAGAGGGGAGGCGAGAAGAAAGGCAAGGGCCCAAAAGCCAGCGGTCGAGAGCTTCATCTGGAAAATCTAGCCATTTCTCGAAATTCTAAAATTTCAAAATGATAAAATTCACAAAAAAGATAATTTAGATGAGTTTAGCAATCGTCGGAGAGCAGAGGGGCGTAAACGCGGGGAGATCCATTTCCCGATCGACACACACGCGGGAATGTAGTTCGGATGGGGGAAAAGCTCATGACCCTTTTCGAACGTTTTTCTCTCGCCGGGCGGCGTCTCTTCATTGCCGGCGGCAGTCGCGGTCTCGGCCGTGAAATGGTGCTCGCCCTCGCCGAAGCCGGTGCGGACGTGATCCTCACCGGGCGCGACGCGGATTCCCTCGCCGGGACGGCGGAAAAGGTCCGCGCCCTCGGGCGGGAGGCGTTCACCATCCGGGCCGACATGGGAGTGCCGGAGTCGTGTGAATCCGCCTGTCTCGAGGCCCTGGCGTTGCCGGGGCGGATCGACATTCTCATCAACAACGTGGGCGGGCGGCTCATCAATGTCCCGGTCGAAGAGCAGTCCCTCGCCGACTGGCAGCGCATCCTCGATCTGAATCTGACGAGCACCTTTCTCTGCACGAAACTCATCGGCGGAGAGATGGTGCGGCGGGGCGGGGGAGGACGCGTCATCAATGTCGCGTCGATTTCCGGTTTGGTCGCCAACCGGGGCATCGGAGGGCGCAGCTACGAGACCGCGAAAGCCGCCGTGATCCAGTTCACCAAAGCGACCGCCGCCGACTGGGCCCCGCATGGAGTGACCGTCAACGCGATCTGTCCGGGCGGCTTTTTCACCGAACCGAACCAGCGCTGGGCGCGCGAGCATCCCGAAGTGATCACCGGGTTTCTCAAGGCCATCCCCATGGGAAAATTCGGCGAACCCGAGGACCTCGGCCCTCTCGCGGTCTACCTCGCGAGCGATGCGTCGCGCTACATGACCGGCGCGGCGCTGGTGATCGATGGCGGGTATACCTTGTTTTGAGGGGGGGGCCGGCTTGGTCTCCGCGATCCTGAAACGAAAGGGGGGCGCGGTGTCTGGCGAGAAGTGTTTCCGGAACCCTTTGACGCGCGAGTTACTGCCTACGGCAGAAAGGTTCTTGTCTGGAACGTCGATCGCTCTGGCCCGCCCGGACCTTCGCCAGCCACCCTCATAAACAGGACAAGCGGAGGCGGGGGCGGGCATTCTCCAAAACCGTTACGCCGCAAGGCGCTGGCAGCGGCCGCTTGCTCCCAGACCCGGCGCCGGTGGCATCGAAGTCAAGTATGATCTAAGGAGTTCCACCTCACGCACAGGGCTTACGCATGAAAGTTTCTAAGTAAAGCAAGTCTAAAGTCTTGGTCGAGAGCGGCCTGCTGCTGTTTGAGGGGTAGAGTCTTCTTGGAGGGATGGGCGCGGAGCATGGCGATGGCCATTTCCCGCATCGAGGAGAGGTGGCCCGCGAAGCGGAGCCAGTGATTTCTTAGATTAAGTTGTGAGAGCGGAGCGATCCGGCAGGT
>JALRFZ010000608.1 GCA_023253615.1 Verrucomicrobiales bacterium
ATTGTTCGCTACCCGTTTCTTTGGAACGAGCGGAAAGGGGGGATGGCGACGCGTCAATTTGCCCGGCTTCCCCTATTACATCGCGTATGTCGTCATCGACGAACTGGTCCTGGTTCTGGCCGTCTCCCACGCCGCAAGGCATCCGAACTATTGGAAAGAAAGGCTACCCTGACATGATCCGAATCCTTTTCCTCCTGCTCCTCCTCGTTTCCCCGATCCTCCGCGCCGAGTCGGGCTTGAAGATCCTCGTCGTCCTCGGCAGCGGGGGCACCGACGATTACACGAAGGAATTCACGGAGATCGGTGAGCTCTGGAAAACGGCGGCGACAAAGGGCGAGGCGGCGATCGAGATCCTCGGTCTCGGCGAGACGAAGGAAGGCGACCCGACCGACGCGGAGTTGCTCAAGCAACAACTCGCCGCCGAGAAGTCGCCCGAACTCTGGCTCGTCCTCGTCGGACACGGCACCTTCGACCAGCGCGAGGTGAAGTTCAATTTCCGGGGTCCCGACGTGACCGACCGCGAGCTCGCGAGTTGGGTCGATGCCTATCAAGGCCGTCTCGCCGTGATCAACACCGCCTCGGCGAGCGGGTCCTTCGTCCGCGCGATGAGCAAGCCCGACCGCATCGTCATCACCGCGACGAAGAACGAGGGCGAGCAGAGCTACGCCCGCTTCGGCCGCTACTTCGCCGAAGCCGTGGGAGGGATCGAGGGCGGCGACCTCGACAACGACGACCAGGTTTCCCTCCTCGAAGCCTGGCTCCACGCCTCGCGCCGCGTCGCGGAGTTCTACAAGAGCGAGGGCCGCCTCGCGACCGAACACGCCCTCCTCGACGACAACGGTGACCAGCTCGGTTCGCGCTCGGAGTGGTTCGAAGGGACGACTCCGACACAAACCGCCTCGCCCGAGGCGAAACCCGACGGCGATCTCGCCGGGCAGAAAGTCCTCGTGAAAAACGCCTTTGAACGCCGCCTTTCCCCCGAGCAGCGCGAGAAGCGCGACGGACTGGAGCGTCAGGTCGTGGAACTGCGCCGTTCGAAGGAGAAGCTCGGGGAAGCCGACTACTACGCGAAACTCGAGGACCTCCTCCTCGAACTCGCCCGGCTTTACGACGCGGTGAAACCGGGCGACAGTTGAGCGTGCGATCTCCCGCAGCGACATGAAGGAAAAGGCTCCGCTGAACGTGCGTTCGCGCCTCACCCGCGGCGCGAGGCTCGCGGGAGCGCTTTGTTTCTGCGCCCTCGCGATCCTCTCCATCGGCGCCGGGCTGGAGCCGGCGTGGGCGAAATGGTCGGTCTTTGTGGTGTCTCTGTCAGGATTGCTGATGCTTCTCTTCTGGCGGACGCCTCCCGCGCCGACGGGTCCTGCCGGCGGAGACGAGGACCTCGTCGAGATCGCCCGTCTCGCGATCCGCTCGGAGGCGGACCGCCTCGTTTCCAAGCGGCGGGATCTCGAGAAGATCCTCATGACCTACGGCGAGTGGATGGAGTTTCCCGATTTCAAAACACTGCAGGAGACCGATTGGAAAGACGAGGCCCACGTCGCGATGGACGCCCGTGTCGCGGAGCACATCGACCGCGAGGCCGATCTCGCGCTACAGCGTTTTTCAAGCGGCGTCTACTGGGCGAGCGGCACCTTCGAAGGAAAACAATTGCTGATCGATCTGGCGGCCTTCACCGAATCCATCGCCCGGATTTATCAACCGGATTCCAAGCTGCCCCTCCTCGAGCTGAATCTCGAAAGCCTCTTCAAAGCCGTGAACCGGGCCTCGCTGCAGATCATCCTCCTGCTCGAGGAACTGCCGATTCTCGAGGTGAAGGAGATGAATTTGCGCAAGGTGTCGGAGAACATCCGCACGGCAAGCAAGGTCTACCGGAAATACGAGGAACTCCAGCCCTACCTCGCGCCGGTGCGTTATCTCTGGCACGGCAGCAAGCTGCTCCTCACCTCGAATCCGCTGCTCGCGGCGGGATGGATCGCAGGCTCGGAACTCCTCTGGAAAGGTGGCAAACACCTCGGCAAGAAGGCGGTGGATGTCTACCTGCTCAGCCTCGTACGGCAAACGCTGGGAATCATCGCGTGGGAAACGGCGGGCATCTACGATCCGAGCCACCGCTACCGCAGTCCCGACTGGGTCTACGGGGTGGAATTGGCCCACCTTCTCTGCCAATTCGACGAGACTCCGGAGATTCTCCGGGAGACCTTCCGCGAACTGGGCAAGCTGCCGCTGCGCAGCACCTACGACCGGATTTTTCTCTATCGGTGCGTCGCTCAAAACGCGAGCCCGAGGCCGAAGCATTTCGCCCAGGCGGAATTGCTCACGCTCGAGGCCAGAAGACAGATCCGCGACCGGCTCGTCGCCTTCTTCGAGAAATACATCGGCGAGACCGGGCCGATGTCGAACGAAGCCACGCGGAAGTGGCGGGCGGGATTGGAGGAGCGGCTCGGACTTTGAATTCCCGGCCGCCCCTCTGAACGAAGATCAAATCCCGGCCTTCACGATCTCGGCGAAACTCGCCGGATCGAGGCTGGCGCCACCGACGAGGAAGCCGTCGATGTCGGGCTGGGCGATGAGTTCGCCGGCATTGCCGGGCTTCACGCTGCCGCCGTACTGGATGCGGACCGCGGCTGCGACATCGGCACCGAAAAGGCGCTCGAGGACGCTGCGGACGTAGCACTGGGTCTCCTGCGCCTGCTCCGGGGTCGCGGTGCGTCCGGTGCCGATCGCCCAGACGGGCTCGTAGGCGATGATGATGCCCGGCATCTGCG
>JALRFZ010000617.1 GCA_023253615.1 Verrucomicrobiales bacterium
ACGACTACGGCCAGACCAACGGAGGCCACCACGACATCGTGATGGAGTACGTCGATGGATCCGATCTGCACCAAGTGATCCGCTCCGGTGGCCTCGACGTCACCGGAGCGCTCAACGCCGTCGGCCAGATCTGCGGAGCACTCGACTACGCCCATGGAGAAGGTTTCGTGCATCGCGACATCAAGCCGGCCAACATCTTCATCAATCGCAAGGGCGTGCTGAAAATTGGTGACTTCGGGCTCGCGAAGCTCATGGGAACAGGATCTCCCGGCGCGAACGATGCCGAACACCTCACACGGACCGATGTGGTCATGGGGACGCTCCACTACATCGCTCCCGAGCAACTTGGCGGCAACGAGGCCATCGACCACCGCGCGGACATTTTCAGTCTCGGCGTCATGTTCTACGAGATGCTGACCGGGACCGTCCCGAGGGGGGCTTTCCGCCCGCCCAGCGAAAGGGTCCGGGCGCTCGACGTGCGCATCGACGGAGTTGTCTTCAAGGCGATGGAGGAGGATCCCGACGATCGCTACCAGAGCGCCGCGGATCTGGGAGCGGAGGTCGAGCGGATTCGCTCGCACGTCGCGGTGCCTTCTCCATCGGAAAATCCCGCTGACACTCCCCGGGTGACCTTCTCCAGACGATTCGGTCTACCCCTCGGGGCGATTGCCCTGCTGCTTGCCCTCGTTTTTTCAGGCTGGTGGTATCTTCAGGTGGCAAACAGGAACGAGGCCGGCATCTCCGGGGTTCAGGTCGGCACCGATCGATCCGTGATCATCCCTCCGCCACTGCGGGAGAACCCCTGGGTCCCGCTGCTGCCTTCCATCGATCCAGCCGTGGATGCCGTCAAAGGTCTCTGGGAAAAGATCGGAGACGAGATCCAAGGGTCCAATCCGGACCGCCAACCGGGGCCGAGTCTGCTGATGCTACCCTATGAGCCTCCGGAGGAATACGATTTCCGCATCGCCTTCACCACGCACGAAGGCAACTGTGAGGCCACCCAGATCCTCAGCGCGGGGGGACGCCGATTCACTTGGGCCACGGCGAGCGGGCAAAAGGAGAAAGTGGCCGGATTCGACCTTGTCGGCGGCATGACCTGCATTCAGCGGGCCAACAGCTCCCTCTCCGGAGCCATCCCCGCCGCCCTCAAGCTAACCCACCGCCCCTTCGCCCACGTCAGGCACGAGTCGGTCGTCGAAGTCAGGCGCGACCGGGTCACCGCGTATGTGAATGGCGAAAAGTTGGTGGATTGGCCGACACGCTACGAGGAGATGTCGATCGAGCCCCAGTTCATGCTGCCAAATCCCACCGCCCTCGGGGTGGGACTCTGGTGGAGCCGCACCACCTTCCACGACATTTCCGTGCGGGAGGTGAGCGGAAAAGGAAATTGGATCCGTGAGGTGCCCGGCTCGAAGGCTTCACTGCCCGCGGCATCAGGGCCTTCCCATTCAATTGATCCGCTCCGGATCGCCCTGTCGGAATGTCGCGAACTGGATCGGAAATGGCGGGAAAGCGTGCCGGGGGCCCCCATGCCGGCATTCGAGGTTTTTTTCGTGAGAGATGAAGATCCAAGAAGCCTCGGAGCCTCGTTTGTGGGACTGGAGGCCATGTCGAAGAAGGAACGCTGGACGGCTTTGGACAAATCCGCCGCCCGAGGCTTTGCCTTTCAGTTCGCCAAATCGGCCCAGGATTTGACGGATAATCTGACACTCCTGCATGGGCGGTCCCGCTCCGGAGACGGAGACAAGGACCGGGAGTTCCCTCGTGAACTCATTGCCAGCGGTTTGACCGAAAAGCTCAAAGAGGCGGTGCACGCCGTGATCACCGACGTGGCTTTTGCGGAGACGGAACCGAACCATGACCCGAATCCGGAAGCGGTCATCCCGAACACAGCACAAGCCAAAACCTTCGTTGATCCGACCAAGGCGACCAAAGACCAGCCCTTCGCCAACAGTCTCGGCATGAAATTCGTGCCCGTGCCGGAAACCCGCGTTCTCTTCTGCATTCATGAAACGCGATTCCGCGACTACGAAGCCTATGCCAGGGAAAATCCCGGGATCGCCAACAACTGGCGAAACCAGACCCACGACGGGTTCGTCATCACTTCTCGAGCCGGGGACCATCCCGTCACCTGGGTGAGTTGGGCGGAGACGAAAGCTTTCTGCGATTGGTTGAGCAAGAAGGAAGGGCGCCAGTACCGCCTCCCCACCGACGCCGAATGGAAGTACGCGGCAGGGATGGCGGGTCGCCCGGGCAAAGGAATCTCGAACGGGGGGCCCTACTCCTGGGGTTCGGAGTGGCCTCCTCCGCCCTCGGCGGGCAATTACAGCGACCAGAGTCGAAAGGCCAAAGCTCCCGCGCCATATCCTTCCAACTATCTGGAAAACTACGATGATGGATTTCCCACGACGGCTCCGGTCATGAGCTTTGCACCAAACGATTTCGGTCTCCATGATCTGGGTGGAAACGTGTGGGAGTGGCTGGAGGACAAGGAGAAAGAAACCGGTGAGGCCAGACTCCGCCGGGGGGGATCCTGGCGCCTCGGTTCGCAGGCCGATCTTCGGCTGTCCTATCTTCTCAGCAATGAACCGACCGCGCGTGACCCGATACACGGATTTCGTCTCGTCCTCGTTCCATGAAAGGCGAAACCAATGGCTATGTCGCGTGAGACGCAGAAACTCCACGTTGCCACAACCCTCTCAAACACCCGACGCAACCCTCTTGAAGCCCCCGTCAGTCGCCCGGGCCATCGCTTCGCAGCTGTTGCTTTGTTCGACCCATTCCCGCCCCTGCCGACCGAGCTCGGTGGCTTTGTCAGGCTGATCAAGGAGGTCCGCGAGTTTGGCGGCAAGGTCGCCCGCGTCGTCGGGGCGACAGAGCCACCCTCACCCTCCCGACGCGATCATTTCCGGAAAGGCCCTTCGGCTCGACGAAGCGGGCCGGCACGGTGAAGACATCGATCTCCTCGAGGAAGGCCATCTTTGAGGCTCCGTCAGGCGCTACGACGTGGCGGAAGCGATCACTCAAGCCGGCTGCGGCGATCCGCTCGATCCGCACTTCGTAAAAGGCGCGGTCCTTTTCCGCGAGCCAGCCACCGACGTGGAAGCGGGCTTCAGGATGCTGACGGGCCAGTTCGATGAACGCCCCCACGGCGATGTCGAAGCCATTTTCCGGCGCGAGCCGGGCAAAGTAGCACGAACTCATCCGCGGGCTCGATCGGGCGCTCAGTGCGCTGATGGACGACCTTGAGGCGCACGGGCTGCTCGAGACAATTCTGATCTGCGTGGCCCGCGAGTTCGGTCGACCCTCGCAGTTCAACGGCGGCGGTGGTCGCGGTCATCAGGGATCCGTCTTTAGCGTTCTCATGGCCGGTGGCGGTCTCAGGCACAAGGGCGCGATCGGCGTCACCGACGAGGCTTCCAAAGTCGCCGTCGAGAGACCCGTCTCCGTGCCCGACCGGCACTCGACGATCTATCATGCTCTCGGGATTGACGATCACAAAGACCTCTACGACCCACCGCCCCCCTCCGACCCCGGGCCTTCGGCGGGAAGGGAGCAAAGGGGATGAAAAAGGAAATTAGCAATCGATCGAGCGATCCTTGACCAGCGAGGGATGGATCGCCTTCGCCGCGAGGTATTGCGGCAGGGACAAGGCGGCCGCACCATGGCCAAGGCTTCCGACCCGGAGAAAGGACCGCCGCGTCTTGTCACCGAATTCGATCATGCGATAAGCTGAATCGTTTCCAAAATTCCGGAAGAAGGACTCAATCGCGGACCCCGTGGTTCCGCCTGTAGGCACCCGGCGTCATTCCGTGTTTCGACCGGAAGAGGGCGTGAAGGTGGGTCGGATGGGCGATGCCTGTCTGTATGGCGATCGTTTCGATGGTGAGGTCGGTGCGGGTCAGGAGATGCTCGATGCGACGCATGCGGAGGGACTGGAGTTCATCGCCCGGGCTGCGTCCGAGAGCGAGTTTCATCCTCCGTTCGAGCGTGCTGCGCGAGCAATGGAGGCGCTTCACGAGGTCACCCACGGTGATTCCTTCGGCAAAGTGCTCGCGGAGGAGGCGGACCGCCCGGATCACCAGCTGATCACGGATCGCGAGGTCGTCCGACGATTCGCGGGTCACGCTTCCGAGCGGAGGCAGCAGGAGGGGTTCGCCCGGGGCGGCTCCGCCATCCATGAGATGGTCGAGGAGACGGGCCGCCTCGTAGCCGACGCCCTCGCCATTGAACTGCACGCTCGACATCTCCGGAACTGCGAATTCGCACAGGGTCTCATCGTTCTCGGCTCCCACCACCGCGATCTCGTCGGGCACGGCGTAGCCGGCGCGGCGACAGGCATCCAGCAGATAGACTCCCGCCTGATCATTCGCCGCGAGCACGGCGAGCGGTCTCGGCAGGCCGGAGAGCGCCGACATGAGAAGGGACAGATAGGCTTCGTAGTCGGCCGGGCGCTCCGAGGGGAGCTGCGGCAATTCCTCACAGTGGTGCCCCGCCGCGCGAAGGACCGTTGCGAAGTTCGCGGTTCTTTCCCGGAAAAAATCCTCCGTCGCGACGCTCAAGCACGCGAAGTGCTCATATCCTCTTTCCAGAAAATGACGCGCCACAAGCGCCCCCACCTCCCGATTGTCGCAGCCGACGAAAGGCCGCGCCGAATGGTAGCCGCTCGACCGCAATTCCACTCCCGGAATACCGGTGAGAGCGAGCATTTCCGCCATTTCCAAGCTGAAACATTGGACGATGAGACCGTCCCCGCCCCAACCCTTCAGCCAGGCGGGGACGCCCTCCGCTTTTGAGTGACTGCCCACATAGGTGGCCCAGGGCCGATGCGCGGCAAGGTAGCGCCGGATTCCCCGGAGTATCGCTCTCGGATAGGAGCGGCTGGTTTCCACGAGGATGGCAACACGCTTTGGGGGAGCTTCAGAGACCATGTCTGCAAGATGCCGCAAAAACATACATATTCCAGATCAGAGTCGCATATCGCGGAAGCGAAAGTAGCTTTCCCCCTGGGGTCGCAGATGCCAAACTACGCCCATGCCCGACTCCCCGACCACGCGCCTGCCCCTCTTCGTCGTGCTGCTGTCCGCTCTCTGTGGAAAGACGGTGGGCGGGGAGACGGTCCGCTTCAACCGCGACATCCTCCCCATTCTCTCGGACAAATGTTTTCATTGCCATGGCCCCGATGCTGGATCGCGAAAGGCCGATCTTCGCCTTGATGAGGAATCCTTCCTGACTCGTGGAGTGGAAAGCGGTCACGCCGTCATCGCTCCGGGGGATCCCGGAAAGAGCGAACTCATTTACCGGATCACGACGGACGATGAGAACGAGGTGATGCCTCCTCCCGACTACGCCAAACAGCTCACCCCGGAGGAAAAGGGAATCCTCGCCGCCTGGGTGAAGAGCGGGGCCGCCTGGGAAGGGCACTGGGCTTTCACGCCGCCGAAGCGTCCCGCCATTCCAGCCGCGGACGAGGGCATCGGCCCCATCGACGCCTTGATCCTTCAGCGCCTCGACGCGGAAGGGATCACTCCTGCGGCTCCCGCTGATCCCGCGACCTGGCTCCGCCGCGCCGCGCTCGACCTCACAGGACTGCCGCCTCATCCTGACATCACCACGCGATTCCTCGCCGACCTCGACTACGGGGCCGCAGCCGAGGCTCTCCTCGCGAGCCCGCGCTACGGCGAACGTTTGGCCTGGGACTGGCTCGAGGCAGCCCGTTACGCCGATACCCACGGCTATCAGAAGGACAATCTCCGCTCGATGTGGGCCTGGCGCGACTGGGTCGTGAAGGCGTTCAACGAAAACCAGCCCTTCGACCAATTCACGATTGAACAACTCGCCGGCGACCTTCTCCCCGCCCCGACCACCGCCCAGCTCGTCGCGACGGGATTCAACCGCAATCACCGCATCAACGCCGAGGCCGGTGCCATCGACGAAGAATACCGCACCGAGTACGTCATCGACCGCGTCGACACCACCGCGACCGTCTGGATGGGTCTCACCGCGGGGTGCTCGCGCTGTCACGACCACAAATTCGATCCGCTGACCCAGCGCGAGTTTTTCCAGCTCGCCGCCTTCTTCAACAACATCGATGAAAAGGGAGCCGACGGGGTCGCGTTGACGGCGGCGCCCGATCTCGAGATCGACCTTCCCGGCTTCGAGCCGCCGATCCGGGAGCATACGGAGACCCTGACAAAGATCGAGAATGAGATCCTCGAAAAGGCAAACGAACTGGAATCCGAATCCGGGCAATGGCTCTCCGACAAGCGGGCGATCCTCGCCTCGCAAAACTACTGGCTCGTCACCGAACCGGTCGAAGTCAAAGGCGACTCCACCTTCACCCCTCTCCCGGACCGCTCCATTCTTTTGGGCGGCGGCATCCCCCTCAACGACACCCATCGCCTCGCGATCGAGACGGCCCATCCCGTATCCGTCAGATCGATCCGGCTCGAAGCGCTCCCGCATTCCGACCTGACCGGGGGTTCTCTTTCCCCCAGTTTTAACGGAGACTTTCTCCTCTCGGAAATTCGCCTGACGAGGAACGGAGGTCCGGTCGCCTTACAATCGGCGAAGGCGACGCTCGAAGCGACGGACCGTCCCGCTGCCGCCGCCATCGACGGAGATCCTCTCAGCGGCTGGTCCGTCGGCGGAGGCAAAACCGAAACCGTCAGTGCCGTCTTCACCCTGACCGAACCAATCACCCTCGATCCGGCGGACAAGATCGAGGTCGCCCTCGCCTACCTCTCGCGGGAGGAGCAGTATTTCATCGGGCGTTTTCGCGTGAGCTTTGCCGTCGGAGATCCCCGGGAGGCCGAACTCACCCAGACCCTGGGCGCGGCGCTCTCATCCGGTTCGCCGGAACCCCTCGCGCGGGAGTTTCGCGAGAGCACGCCGCTGCTGGCGGAGCTCCGGAGTCGGCGCGACCTCGCCCGCGAGGCGCTCGAGGCCGCCCGGGCCGCCTCCAAAACGCGGGTCATGATCATGCGCGAACGAAGCGGCGAAGCGCGCCCCACCCACGTCCTCGGCCGGGGACTCTACGATCAGCCAGGGGAAAAGGTCTCGCCGGAGGTG
>JALRFZ010000145.1 GCA_023253615.1 Verrucomicrobiales bacterium
CCGAGTGGAGCAGCTCGCCCGAGGCCGTCACCGAGGCGAACGCCCGGCTTGGCGCCCTGATGGAGGAGAAAAAGCGTTGGCAGGCGTGGGATGATATTCTTTCAAACCGCTCGGAGGGATGGCTGGTTCTGGAACTTCCCCTCCGGCTTTTCCCTGAGAACAGCGGTCTGCTTTTGCAGGAATTTTCCTATCGGCTCGAGGCACCGGTGATTGCGAACAACCGTGTCGGCTACACGAGGCGGTGGCGTTTCTCGGGCCACGTTGACCCCGAGCTGGCCACCAATATCGCGTCTCTCGGTTCGGAGCGCGAGGTGGGCGGCATTCTCGGGCAGATTGCTCTCGAGAACGATGCCGCTTATTTGAGTGATGGCCTGGAATCATCGCTCGAGCTGACGTTTCAACAACGGCAGGCAAGCATGCCGGAATCCCCTTACTTCCCTCTTCCATTCACCCGGCGTTTCCGCAACGCTTTCGACCTTTCCCTCGGCAACAGGGTAGCCCCCGACAGAACGGGATCACTCCCGACCCTGCCCCGGGCCACCAATTAGACCCCTTGCCAGGAATCTTTGCCGAAAAACATGATCTTCTTCGTTAGGGATTTGCTCGCTTCGCTCGATTTGTTTTGGAGTGATCGTCCGAAATCCTCCGAGGCGGCGTTGCTCATCGGTCACGCAGCCCGCTGCGCTCCCTCCCTCGCGCCTTGCCTCGGAGAATTTCGACTCGATCTTTTCGGCAAATCGTTTTGGCAAAGGGGCTAGCCTTCGTCCCCGGGGGAGAGCCCCGAAGCCGTTTCTTTTTCATGAATCGCCATCGACAAGCAATCCTTGTTCACGGATATGCCGTTCCAACTGCCTTCGCCCTGGTGTTGCTCGGGGTGATTCTCCATGTCCGTTCCCGGGTCAGCGAGGAAATGGAGAAACGTGAACTGGCCCGTGAGGAGCTGCGGATGGTAAAAGCACAGGTCAACCTGCTGGAGGAGTTCATGGGTTCCGGGGAAAGACGACGTAATCTGACAATGTGGGAGGAGCTGGGCCGTGATGATTTTTTTCATAAATTCACCCAGATGATTGATCGCGCCCTTTCCGAACTTCCGGGCGGTTCGCTGAAGCGAACCGCCATGGGTCAGGCTCCCGGAGCCGGGGCGGTGACGGGCCCCACCAACCTGCCTCATTCGCGAATCGCCCTGACGTTTGAAGGGCCTTTTCAGGAAATGCAGACCCTGCTGGCAACTTTCGAATCCGAAATGCCCGCTTTGATGCTTGAAAGCCTTGATGTGACGAAAGGTGGAAACGAGGCCTCGACGACCGGTTCCCCGCATCTCGTTTTCCGGATCGTCTATCTTCACTGGGACGCACCCCCGATCCGATCATGAACCCGCCCCCCGGCTCCAAAGGTCCCCGCTTGCGGGATTCAACGTTCCCGCGATGCCTCAGCTTCGTCGTGATATCCATTCCCTGTTTCCTGTCTCTTCAGACTGTCTTTCCGGTGCAGAGTCAGGAAACCGCTTCCGGCGCGCAGGTGGCCGAGGGCCCGGAAGAGGGCACTCCGCCAGCACCGGTTGAAGCATTGCGGATGGGCAGGATTCAGGAAAGGATTCGGATGAATTCGCGGGTGCTCGACCCGTTCGGGTTTTCCATGACTTCAGGAAAAAAAGCACCCGAGTTCGTAGTCGAGCCCGAAGAGGAGCCGATCGACGAGGAGCAGGAAAGGCCACCGTCGGGCTTGACTTCCCGTGCGGTCGAGATCCTTCCACTCACCGGGATTTATCCGTCGAAAAATCAGATTGTGGTGCGCGGAAGGCCCTACCAGGCAGGGGCTTCCCTTTCAATCCAACTCGAAGGAGTGATGCTGCGCTTGGTTTTCGTATCCCTGGAACCAGGAGGTATTCGCTTTCGCGACGCCGACACGGGCGAGGAAGTGGTCAGGCAAGTTCGCTCCGCTCCTTCGGTATTGCCGCGAAACGCACGGTCTCAGGGCCCACCGGAAGAAAAAGGGATTTTCCCTCGATCCGGCGTGATCCCGATTCAATGAAGCGGACGGAGACGAGTGAACAGGCAGGGCTTACGCATGAAATGAAAGCCTGAATGTGGTAATTACTGCTTCTCCAGCCGATTCAGGAAAGCCAGAAGATTTCCTTCTCACACAATCTGCCGGCCTCCCCGAATCTGCGGGAAATACCCTCCCTTCCATTCGTGCGTAAGCCCTGGTGAACAGGGAAGGTATTTTTCAAATTCTCTTGAATGCGTCTCGATTTGTACTCTATTACACCCGAATGCGTGAGCATCATACCAACTCTGAAGGGACTCCCGGGCCCATGATCCCGGCATCGTTTCCTTCAGGCCTTGGCGTTTCACTCCAAAAGAGATCCTCGATCCTCGTTCTCACGGTTTTGGTGCTGGTTGCGGGTTCCGCGCGTCTCGGATTGACACAGCAAACGGTAGATGCGGGAACTGGGCGGAACGAGAAAAGCCCCCCTCTCCGGCGGCAGATATCCACCGTCGGTCCCTCGGCCGATCCGGTTGATCTCACGGCTCCTGCCGCATCCGGGGAGGCATCCCGAGCGGGAGCTCCCACCCGCAGCACCGGGTTTTCAATGCCGCCTTTGGCCGAAGCGCGGACGGCCGCTGCGTTCCTTCCCTCTTCGCCCGGCCCGCCTCCCGGAGAGGC
The DNA here is from genome assembly GCA_023253615.1 of Verrucomicrobiales bacterium. GTDB lineage: Bacteria > Verrucomicrobiota > Verrucomicrobiia > Verrucomicrobiales > DEV007 > Arctic95D-9. Next base: position 2,668 of record JALRFZ010000145.1, read on the forward strand.
CCCGGATTTCCTGCCTCTCGAAGCCCAGGACCCATCTCAACCTGCCGGAGAGGTGGTAACCGCTAGTAGGCCGGATTCTTTCTCCGGGGACTCCCCCGGCGGCCACCGCCTTCTCCTTGCACAGATTTCCGCACCTGCCGGAGACACGCCCCTTTCGGAGCCGAGTGGTGGCGCGACGGAAAGCTTCATCGAAACGACCGATTCCGGATTTTGGCTTGAAAAAGCCCCTCTCAACGACGTGTTCCAGCATCTCGCCCGGCTTGCCAATCTCCAGTACTTCCACAACTCTTCCCTGGAGACTCCGGAATTCGTCGTCACCGGCGAGCTTCGCGACGGGGACCCCGTCCAGCAGATGCAGGAAGTTGGTCTCATGTTCGGCCTCACGATCCATTCCACGGAAAAGACCGTCTACGCCTTCAACTCGCAGCAGCTTGCCCGACTCCCCCAGGAAGCGGTCCGCTATCAGCTGAAGTATCTTCGGCCCGACGACATGGAGCAAACAAAGATCATTCTTCAGCCCTTCCTCACTCCGGGCACCGGGATCCTCGAGTTCGAGACCAAGACGAACACCCTCGTGATTTCCGACAACGAGAAACAGGTCAAAAGACTGCTCGCTTTCCTGGAGGAGATCGACCAGCCCAAGCAGCAAATCGCCATCGAGACGCGCATTCTCAGGATCTCCACCTCCTCGCGCAACCTCGTTGGGGTGGACTGGTCCTCTGTCTTGGGAAGTGAAGGCGGGATCAGCCTGAACGCTTCCGGGAGCCTGAATGCCCTTTTCGGACTTCCCGGGCTCGACAGTGCCACCTCCGTTGTCGCCCGCAACACGACGGGGACCGGCCTGAGCGTCGTGGAAACGACGCGTAATTTCACCTCCACCCCTTCCGGAGACGGGGAGGAAGGGCATCTCGTGCTCTCGCCCATCCAGCTCGAGGCGGTCTTCAGAGCATTGAACACCGGCGGCCTCGCCGAGCAGGAATCGAGCCCGACGCTCATCACGGAAGACAACGAGGAGGGACTCATTTCGGTCGTGGACCGGATTCCCATCATCACAACCACCGTCAGTGCCACGACGGGCGGACAGAATTCCACGGAGGAGGTCCGCTACAAAATCGACGACGAGGATCAATCCGGCGATCCATCGACGACCCGCGAGGTGGGGGTGACTCTCGCTGTCACTCCGACGATTCTTCCCGACGGCACCATTCGCATGAGTCTGCGGCCTCGCTCCGCCCAGGTCGTCGAATACGTCACCAGCTCATCAGGCAACCGCTATCCGCGGGTCAACGAGTCCTCCGTCACCACGGTGGCCAGGGTTCCGAACGGACACTCGCTTTTGATCGGCGGATTTTACGAGGAGATCCGCTCGGAGGACAGCTCAAAAGTGCCGGTTCTCGGCGACGTGCCGGCGCTGAGGCACTTGTTCAAGAATTCAGACCGACAAAAAGACCACACCAGCCTTGTTTTCATCGTGACGCCCTTGCTCTATCGTCCGGACGATTCCCGTTCCTCCGACTCCATCAGCCGGGAAATCCATCAAAGCCACATCCTGCCGGATGAGTTCGCCTCACCGGATCCGGTTCACCCGGGTCGCAACACCACTCCGAACCTGCGCGCGAACCTGCCGAGGGCCGAGCCCGTCTCAAATCCGCATCTTCTCCACCCGGACCATGGCCTCGCCCCTTCCGCCCCGGCGATCAAGCCTTCCTCCGGAAACTTTTTGAGACAACTCTACACTCCCCCTTCGAAAAAACCTTCCCGCTGAGACGTTTACCGCACGGATCCGCGGGCCGTTCGGTGGTTCCCCGGAGATCGGGCGGTCTCCGGGAATGGGAGGGACGCAACATTCATCATGGACTGCGCAACCATCTCATCGTTTCAAGGCGATCCCGGAGAGGGCGGCGACAACCTCGATCCGAAGAGTCTCGGACAATCGATACGAAAAGCGGTGGCGCAAAGGACCCTGGCCGTCGTCCAAGCCCATTGTCCTGGGCTTGCCATCGGAGAGACACTCCTAAGGGACTACCTCTCGGAG
>JALRFZ010000701.1 GCA_023253615.1 Verrucomicrobiales bacterium
GAGCGCGGGGATTCTGTCATTTTGTCATTCTGTCATAGGGAGTGAACGAAAGGAGCGCGCCGTCGAAAATTTTTCGATTCCGGGGCCTCCTGAGAAGAGAAGGAGGCGGCTCTTTTCGGCATCCTCGGACATGAGGACTCACGACCGTTTTCCTCGTGCCTTTTCCCACTTTTTTCCCACTTTCGGGAAAAACGGCATCCTCTGGGGTGCCTCAAATCCCTGTAACCAATTGGATTTCAGGGACATGCAAAGCGATGGAGGCGAGGGCGGGAATCGAACCCGCGATAGGGCTTTTGCAGAGCCCGGCCTTACCACTTGGCGACCTCGCCATCGCATTGATGCGCCGGCCGAAATTGGCCGGACGGAAGTAAAAGCCCGATCGGGGCGACTGTCAACGGATTAGCCGGGTTCTCCGACTTGCGTCGCGGCCCCTTCCGCGCGATGGACGGAACGATGACCCCGCCTCCCGAGGATCCCGGTGCCGCTCCGGCGCCCTGGCTCGTACGCCTGCCCGGCCTCTTCGACGGGCTCGCGGACGAAGTGCTCGCGTCCCTCGGCGCGGTGCCGGTGAAGCGGCTGGGGCAGGAGTATCACTGGATCCGCCTTTCCCATCCCGCCGCTCTCCGGAAATCCGAGGCTTCGATCTTTCTCCGTTGGAACCTGCCTCTCGAGCACGCCTGGCCCTGTCAGCCGGCGAAGATCGAGGGATTCATCGAAAAGGCCGCGCAAACGCTGAGATCGAAATTCGGCGATCGCGCACCGCAGGGCGTCTTCGTCGGGGCGCTCCATCCCACCTCGCCCGACCGCTATTTCCGCCACCTCGCGGCGAATCTCAGGGGGCGTCTCGTCCTGTTGTTTCCGGAACTGACGGCGAAAATGGTCGAGGATCAGGATCCGGATCGAGCGACTCTCTTTGTCCTTGTGGGAAAGGAAGGGCTCTATGCGGGCATGGCGACGCCGCGAGAGGCGAATGGTTTTTACCCCGGCGGCAGCCGCTACATCGCCCAGCATGAATCCGACACGATCAGCCGGGCGGGGGCGAAGATCGCGGAGGCGATCCATTACCTGCGTTTGCACCGTCCGCCCTTCGCGCCGGGATCCCACTGGCTCGAGCTCGGGGCCTGTCCCGGCGGGATGACTTCGGAATTGCTCGCGCGTGGACAGCGGGTCACCGCGATCGACCGGGCTCCGCTCGATCCGCGCCTCGCGGGAAAAGCGGGATTGACCTTCGTGCTCGATGACGTCGCCCGTTTCGAGGCTCCACCCGGTGTCGTCTATGATGCGATGCTCGATGACATGAACGGACCTCCGGAGGAATCGATCGCGCAGGTGGTGAGGTTGTCGCGTTTCCTGAAGCCGGGCGGCGTGGTCGTGTTTACCTTGAAGGTGCCGCGAATCGAAAGCGTGCCCGAGCCGGTCACCCTGTTGCGTGAAACGATCAGCACGGCACGTGGGGCGGATTTGCATCTCATCGCACGCACGCATCTCACCTACAACCGGCACGAGTTCACTCTCTTTTTTGAGAGGCCTCCGACCGTATCTTTATAAACGAAAAAGCCGGAATGCAGGCGGGAGAGTCTCCCATGCATTCCGGCTATCGGAGTCAACGATCCTTACTTCGTGTAGGGAAGCGAGGAGTGGTGGAGCACGATGCGCAGATTGCCCGCGTCGTCTTTCTTGAAGCCCCAGGTCTTGTCGACTTCGGTGACTTCTCCCTTGTCATTGGTGATGCGCACTTTGCCCATGGTCAGGGCGAGGTCGGCGGTGATGTGGATGGCGGAATTCTCGAACTCATATTTCGTCCATCCTTTCAGGGCGAAACCGGAATCGTCCGGGAAATCCTTGTTGCCGCCGACGAAGTAGGCGAGGGCGCCTTCCTTGGTGGGGCGGAATGTCTGGGGCGCCACGGTGAGGGTGGGCTTGACGAGGACGGGGCCGAGGTTGTAGCCGTAGGCGGCATCGAGGACTTTTTCCGCGGTCGCCTTCGCCTTGTCAAAACCCCCTTCCTTGTAGTCGGTCGAGATCTGGATCAAGGCTGCGCCCCAGGCTTTCTGTGCGGCTTCGATATCGGCCTCGGTGATGTTGGTATTGAGAACGGGGGCTTCCTTCGCGTTCGCGTGGACGGAGAGGAGGGCCAATGACAGGACAGCCAAACAGGTGTATTTCAGTGGGTCTTCGCTGTTTCGTGTGGAAAACTCCTCAAATCGGCGTTCCCGGAGGGGCGGCGAGGACAGCGCGAAGTGTTCATCTGCTTCCCACACGAAACAGCGAAGCGCCTTTTCAGTGTCATCTTCAACTATCGATATACGATTTGGTTTTACAGAGTTTTCCACTTCGGTCCCCCTTTCCATAGGAGGAGACTTCCGTGGAACCGGGTATTCAACCCCCCGGCGATCATGCTAGACACGCGGCTTGGATCGCCGTTCACCAAAATCGGTGAATGCCGGTCGATTTTTCCGGAATGGTCAATTTTTGCTCAGGGGCGGCCGGGGGCGAGGGCGGGCAGCTTCGCGTCAAAACGCAGGATGGATGCCTGCCGGGCGGTGGTCGAGCGTATCGTGTCACCCTCGATCACGAAGATTTCAGGTTCGGCCTCAAAGGCCGCGGTCACGGAGACGACGAGGGTCTCGGGGTGGGTCTTGACGAGGGCGAGCAGGGCACGGACCATCTCGACTTCCGGCGCGGGCGCGGTCCCGGGATCGGCGACCTTTCCTTCGAGCAAACGGGTCAGTTGTTCCCGGTGGCGCGCGGCGTGCCGGGCGAGGGTGGCCTCGTCGAAGAGCGCCCTTCTCATTTCCCCGAGATAGCGATCGTGGTCGGCGGCAGTGATGCGGAATTTCAAGGCCTTGCCTTCGTCCCGATAGGCATCCCACGAGCCTTCCAGCACGGTCGCTTCGTAGGTGCCGGAGAAGCGGATTTCGTTTCCTTCCTGACCGGGAGCAGGTTTCGTGATGGACTCGATCCTGAGAAAGAGCCTGCCCTGATGGGGGATCAGCTTGAGTTGCTTCCCGGACCCGGGCGCGGGTGCGTTGGCGCCCTCTGGCAGCGGATATTCTTCCCCGCCGATCTTCCACTCCAGCGACGGTTCCCCCGTGCTCGATTCAAGAACGAAAGTCAGGGAGGCCTCTGCTTTCCGATAGACGGCGGAGGCGTCGGTGAGGATGGAGGCGAGGGTCGATTCGCGCACGGAAAGGGTTCTCAGTTTCGCCGGCTGGGGCAGCATTTCGCCGCGCGGTTTGAGGGTGGTCTGGGCGGAGAGGGAAAGGCACGAGAGTCCGATCGAGGCGACGATGCCTGCCGGGCTCGCGAGCGGATGCCGTGGGTGGGATCGGATGGGCGAGGATTTCATCGGAGCCTCCCGAGGGTAGCGGATTCCCGAAAGAACCGCACGGGAATTCGCGCCGATTCAAGCCTGGCCTGAGATCATCCCACGAGTTCCCGTACCTTCGCGAGGATCGCATCGGCTTCGGATTCGCCACCGGGCGCTGCACCGCGCGCCATCTCGGGGCGTCCGCCACCCTTTCCTCCGGCGACGGCGAGGGCCTCGCGGACGAGGTCTCCGGCCTTCGCCTTGGTGGCACTGTCAGGGTGGACGATCACGCCGAGGTGCACGGTGCCCTCGTCGATCACGGCCATCGCGACGATGCCGGAGAACTGGCGTGCCTTCACCGTGTTCATCGCTTCCTGGAGGAGCTCGGGCGAATCACCGGGAAGGAGACCGGCCCAGAAGCCACCCGCCTGGCTCGCGAGCGCGTCCTCGTACCATTGCGACGCGATGCCCGCGGCGGCTCCGGCAGAGGCTTTCTTCACGGCCTTCTCGGCCTGGATCGCGGCCGCGCGGACGGCGTCGCGATGGGCCTCGAATTGCTTCACGTGGGCGTTCGCTCCGGCAAGATCGCCGGAGGCGAGGTCCTTCGCGATGAGGGCGGATAGGGTGTCGCTGTCGTCGGTCTCGACGTGGGACTTTCCGAGCTCTTTCAGCTTCGCGTTGGCGGCGGAAAGTTTGTGCACGGCATCGGCGAACTCCGTGGCGAGCCGGGCGGCTTCCTCGGCGATGACGGCCTTGGCGGCGTCTCCGCAGACCGCTTCGACCCGTCGGATCCCCGCGGCGACGGCGCCTTCGCTCTTGATCTTGAAGAACCCGATCGCTCCCGTCGATTTCACGTGGGTGCCGCCGCAGAGTTCCATGGAGTAGCCGTCAAAGGCTCCGGCCTTGCCGCCGACCTGCACGACGCGGACCTTGTCGCCGTATTTGTCGCCGAAGAACTGCATGATGCCGGGACGTCCCTTTACCTCGGCCTGGGGCACCTCGGAGATGGAGACGGGATCATTCGAGCGGATGCATTGGTTCACCTCGGTCTCGATCTTCGCGAGTTGTCCGGGTGTGACGGCGGCGGAGTTGAAGTCGAAGCGGAGGCGGTCGGGCGCCACGAGCGAGCCCTGCTGGGTCGCATCCGGACTGACGACCTGGTGCAGCGCCCAGTGAAAAAGGTGGGTCGCGGTGTGGTGCGCCTCGAT
>JALRFZ010000737.1 GCA_023253615.1 Verrucomicrobiales bacterium
CGAGACCGGCCCCGGCGAGAGCGACGCCGAGCAGGAACGCCGCGCCGGCATCTACCTCTCGCGTCTCGACCTCGACGGCGAGGTCTCCGAGGGCGTTCTCGAAGCCTGGGTGAAAGCCCCCCTCCTCGGACAGGTCGATGGCGTACTGCGCTACATCTGCAATGGATTCATCGCCGACACCCCGCGCACCGGCGACGCCTACACCGAGGACGAGCGCCGCGAGGTCTTCGAGAGCTCCGTGAAGCTCCTCTACCGCTGCCTCTTCCTCTTCTACGCCGAAGCCCGGCGGCTGCTGCCCTCCGAGGATCGTCACGCCGCGATCTACGCACCCCACTCGATCCGCGCCCTCTGCGAGGAGGCCCGCAAATTCCGCTGGAACGAACGTATTGACCACTCCGGCTACGACCTCTGGCAGCACCTCAAAGGCCTCGTCCAGGCCGTCAACGAGGGCGATCCCGGCTACGGCATCCTCGGCTACAATGGCGGCCTCTTCGACGACGATCAGGAGCGCTTCCTCGGCCGCCATCGCCTCCGCAACGACTTCCTCTGGCCCGCCCTCTACTGGCTGGCCTACGTCGATCCCTACGATTGGGGGCAGGACGAGGAATACGCCATCCCCTACCAGGACCTCGAGGTGCGCCACCTCGGGGAGATGTATGAGGCCATCCTCGAATACAAGGTGCGCCTCGCCGACACCGATTACCTGCGCCGCCGCAGCAAGAACGGCTGGCAGACCCTGCCCGCCGCCGGGCAGAAGGCCCAGGACGGCGACATCCGGATCAAGGCCGGCGACATCTTCTTCGGTGAGACCGCCTTGGAGCGGAAGCAGTCCGGCTCCTACTACACGCCCGAGTCCCTCGTCCGCTTCCTCGTCGACAAGGCCGTCATCCAGCCCCTGCGCGAGCGCTGGGAATCCGCCTGCGGCAAACGCTTCGCCGAATACCTCGACCAGACCCGCGCCGGCTTCGACGAGGCCGCTCGGCGCGGTGCCCTGCGCGCCGCCGAAGAATTGGTCCACGATTTCGTGAAACGCGAAGTACTCACCTACCAGGTCTGCGACCCCGCCATGGGCAGCGGCCACTTCCTCGTCGCCACCGCGAACCTGATGGGCGATTTCGTCGCCGGGCTGCTCGCCCGCATCGAGCCGATCACCGGTGCGCCCTCCGGCATCACCGGAGCGCCGAACCACTGGCGCCGCCTCGTCACCCGGCACTGCCTCTACGGGGCCGACCTCAATCCCCTCGCCGTGAATCTCGCCAAGCTCGCCCTCTGGCTGAATTGCTTCGCCCGCGATCACAAGCTGACCTTCCTCGATCACCATCTGCGCTGCGGCAACAGCCTCATCGGGCTGCGTGACCTCGGCGCTTTGAAAAAAATCCCCCTCCGCCGCAAGGATGGAAAGCGCGTGGAGGCCGAGATCAAAGCCGCCGAGCACGACCTGCCCCTCGGCCTCGGGAAGGCGCTGGAGCAAACGCTCGCCACCGCCGCCGCCGCGATCCGCGGCATCCTCGACCTTGCCGAGGACGATACCGACCGCCAGCGCGACGCCTTCGAGGACACCAGCGCCGCGCTTCACGGCGCCTTCGCCCCGCTCGCCGATCTGCACACCGCCTATCTGATGGATTCCACCATCGTGCCCGCGGATTACGCGCGCCTCCTCGCCCACTTCGCCGAGGGAGGCCGCGAGAGCGCCGTGCCGCTCGATTTGCGCGAGATCTGGGAGCGGGTGAAGACCCTGCGCGAACGGCACGATTTTTTCCACTGGCCGCTAGAATTTCCGGATGTTTTTGGGGCTGAGGAGGGGGCGGGCTTCGGTGCAACCGTCGGGAATCCACCGTGGGACGTTGTGAAACCCAATACCCTGGAGTTCTACTCGCAGCTTGATCCCAACTTCCGCTCCTACTCGAAACAAGAAGCGTTGAAGGTTGCGAAGAAGCTCCGGGAAAATCCAGCGCACCAAGAGCGATGGGACGAATACGAAGTGAGCTTCAAGGATCAGAGTGCCTACTTCACCGAGCCGGTTGCCGTTCCCGCACTCGGAAAAGGCGACATCAATACCTACAAACTCTTTC
>JALRFZ010000740.1 GCA_023253615.1 Verrucomicrobiales bacterium
TTTCGCCGAGATTCAGATGGAGGGCGCGTGGCGCGGTGAGGGCGGCGATTTCGGGAGTATCGCCATACGCCATCCAGCCGGGCACGAAATTCGGGAAACAGTGGAGCATGCCGTGGCGATGGATCACGGCATAAGTGGGCAGGCAGCAATTGCCGATGAGAGCCTTGAGACGCGGCTCGAAGGGCCCGACGAGCCAGGTATGGGTCGAGCCCATCGAGTGCCCGTAGCAACCGATCCGGTCGGCCCTCACCTCGGGACGCGAGGCGAGAAAATCGATTGCGCGCCGCATGTCGAGGATGTTTTTCCAGGCCATGCATTTGCCCTGCACGAGGTAACGGAGAAACTCGAAACGCTCGTAGCCGCCGCCTTTTTGATGTCCGTCAGGATCCTGACGTTCCTCGAAGCATTGGGCATCGGGACAGAGGACGACGTAACCTTCCTTCACGAGGGCGACGCCGGTGTGTTGTGACGGGTCGCCCGCGAGGCCGGCCGGTTCGCTTTTGCCGAGATGCCATTCCCCGTTGTGCTGGTGCCAGACCGCGACGGCGGGCGCGGGATGCGCGGCGTCGACACCATCGGGGATGAGGAGGAAGGCGGGGATCTTTTCAACGACGCCGTCGCCGAGTCCGCTCGGGGCCTCGTAGGTGATCGACTCGATGCGGTAGCCCTCTTTGTGCATCGTTTCCCGAATCATGGGCTGGAGCGGGCCGGCCTCGGGCCAAGGTCCGCCGAGGCATTCGAGAAGTCGCGAGCGGAGTTCGTCGGGAGTCATGGTCGGGGGCAGTGCGGGAGCGTCCTCCGGGGCGAGTCCTGCCCAGGCAAGGCCCGCCGTCGTGTATTTCAGAAAGGTGCGCCGGTCGGGCTCGTTCATCGGAGGTTCCCGCCATCCTATCGGCTGGGAAAAAATCCGGCAAGATGACAATTCCCGTCCAACACGGCGCGGACCCGGATTCAGGGAAGTCACCACGACGGGGCGGCGGGGCAGGGAGTCGACTGAAGTCGAAACCACATTGACCTCACCCCGCGAGCGCCTGCTTCGGCAACGCCGGGAGATGCTTCAGCGCTTTCGCCACCGCGTTCTCCACGGTCAGGCCGTGCTTCGCGCGGAGGATGTCGGGGCGGCCGTGTTCGACAAATTCATCCGGCCATCCGATCCGCTCCACGGGACAGACGATGCCCGTGTCATTGAGATGCTCGATGATCGCGGCACCGAAACCGTTCATGAGGGTGTGATCCTCGAAGGTGAGCACGAGACCGCACTGACGCGCGAACTTCCCGATGCAGGCCGTGTCGAGCGGCTTGATCCAGCGCGGATTGATGAGGGCGACGGAGTAGCCCATCGCCACGAGTTGATCGCGGGTCTTCTCCGCCATCTCGAACATGCTGCCGAGTCCGAAAAGGGCGATGTCGGTGCCGTCGGCGACGACTTCCGCCTTGCCGATCTCGAGGAGCTGCGGCTCGGCCTTCGGCTTGGCTCCGGTGCCGGCGCCACGGGGATAGCGGATCGCGGAGGGGCCGTCGTTGTAATTCGCCATCGTCCAGAGCATGTCGACGAATTCATCCTCGTCCTTCGCCTGCATGAAGATCCAGTTCGGTATGTGGCGCATGTAGCCGATGTCGAAGAGCCCGTGGTGGGTCGGTCCGTCGTCGCCGCTGAGACCGGCGCGGTCCATGCAGAGGCGCACCGGCAGATTCTGGATGCCGATGTCGTGCACGGCCATGTCGTAGGCGCGCTGGAAGAAGGTCGAGTAAATCGTGAGGAAGGGCTTCAGCCCCTGCACCGCCTGGCCACAGGCAAAGAGGGCGGCGTGCTCCTCGGCGATGCCGACGTCGTAATAACGTTCGGGCACGACTTTCTGGAATTCGACCAGCCCCGTGCCGCTCGGCATCGCGGCGGTCACGGCGACGATCTTGTCATCCTTCAGGCCGAATTTGCCGAGGTGGCTGCCGTAGAGGTAGGAATAGGTCGGATCGCCGCCGGGAGGCGTCTCGCCGGTCTCGGTCTTGTAGGGTCCGAGGCCGTGGAATTTCATCGGATTCGCCTTCGCCGGCTCGTAGCCACGACCCTTTTCGGTGATGACGTGGAGGACGACGGGCTGCTCCTGATCCTTGAGGAACTCGAAGGTTTTGATGAGGAGTTCGATGTCGTGACCATCGATCGGTCCGTAGTAGTGCATCCCGAATTTCTCGAAGAGCACGTTGGGGAAAAGCAGGTTTTTCGCGCCGCGTTCCACCTTCGAGGCGATGTCGCGGATCGATTTTCCGGCGATGCGCTCGACGAACTCGGCCGCCTTCTCGTGGATGTGGGCGTAGGTCGAGCTCGTCTGGAGAGCGTGGAAATATTTCGCGATGGCGCCGACATTGCGGTCGATCGACCACTCGTTGTCGTTCAGCACGAGGATGAAGCGTTTCGTTGATTCCGCGATGTTGTTGAGCGCCTCGAAGGTCGGGCCGCAGGTGAAGGCCGCGTCACCCGCGACCGCGACGACGTGCTCCTTTTTTCCGAGGAGGTCGCGGGCCGATGCCATGCCCAGGGCGGCGGAGACGGCCGTGCCGGCGTGTCCCGCCCCGTAGCAGTCGTGCTCGCTCTCGGTGCGGAGGAGGAAGCCGTTCAGCCCCTCGTAGGTCCGGATCGTGTGGATCTGGTCCCAGCGGCCCGTCAGCATCTTGTGGACGTAGCCCTGGTGGCTCACGTCGAAGACGAATTTGTCCTCGGGCGTGGAGAAGACCCGGTGCAGGGCGATCGAGAGCTCGACCACGCCGAGATTCGGACCGAGGTGGCCGCCCGTGTTCGCGAGCGAACGGATCAGGGTGCGCCGGATGTTCTCCGCGAGCTTCGGCAGGTCCTCGAGGGGGAGCTTCTTCAGGTCGGCGCCATTGTCGACCTTCGGGAGTTGCTCCGACGGGATTTCGGGGAATTCAAAACAGTTCTCCATCTTGCGAGGGGGCGCCGGATTCGGGGTTGGCGCCGGATTCCGTCCCGTCGCCGAAGTTCTCCCATACGGTTTCGCCGTTGCGCTTCTTTCTCAAAATTTCAATACGTCCGCGGGCTTCGTCGAGCCGTTGCTCGCAGACCTGGTAGAGCCGGGTGCCCTGCTCGTACTTGCGGATGAGGTCCTCCAGCGGCACCTCGTCGGATTCCATTTCCTCCACCAGCTCCTCAAGCTGCGCGATAGCCTCCTCGAAGGCGGGCGCGGACGCGGCGGCGTCCTCTTTCTTGGCAGGTCTGGGCATGGGATGGCAAATGGCGCTGACGGCACGGACGACCCGCGCAAGGGCTACCTTTTCCCCCGGAACGGGCTCAGTTCAAGCCTTTTTGGTGGGGGATGAAACCCCGCGACGGACTGAAAATCCAGTTCAGGCCTCCCTGGAGCTTGATGGCCCTCCTTTCCAACGTAGAATCTTTGCATGCATGCGAAGATGGTGGCAGTCGGTTTTCTTGTCGTCCTGTTCGCGAATCCCTTGGCCAAGGCCAATTCCTACGGTTTCACGCCCCTGGGAAAAGCCGATATCCCGGCATCGATCCACACGCTTGCGGTCTGGAGTCATTTCCATTCCCATCCGGTCGCCTACACGGTTTCAAAGGAGAGCCTGGAACGATTTTTCTCCAAAGGGACCTACAGTTATGAGGATCCTTATTTCTCGGAAAGACAGGTCTACGACTCCGAGGGACGCTCCATCAACTTCATCGAACTGTTGAAAACCCCCGTCGCGGAATTGACCGCCGAGGGTCGCGAGGCGCTGGCGACCTACAAAAAGTACCGCTGGCTAAGCGAATTGAGCGTCGAAGAGAACCAATGGCAAAGGTCGATCGACGGTGCCTTCACCGATGCGAATGGCAGGATCTTCCAGTTCCGGATCCAATCGAATCGCCATATCGAGATCATTTCGGGAGGGATCTGTCATTTCACCCTCGCGGAAGAGGATGCGATCCGCCTGGAAGAGCGGGGAGTTCCGATCCGTCTCGAAGTTTTGCCCGGCATTCCGACAAAGGCCTTGGACATCGTCGGAGGGAAGCTCCCGGGCACGGGTTCATTTGACGTCATGCCGGAGAAGCTCCTCCGGTCCTTTTTCCAGGACGGGAACATTTCCGGCATCACCCCGAAGGAGCGTTTCCGCCATCGGAGCACCTGTATCACGACTTTCTGGCTGGCCGAATCTCATTTGGTCAAAAAGCCGCTTTTCGAAATCCGGCGTTTCGACAAGGCCGGAAACGGCATTTTGGGGGCGACCGTTAACGGTGTTTTCCGGTTCGGTGACGATTCCTTGTGGTCTTGCGCGTTGTTTTCCGATGCGCTGCTGTTCGTTGACGACGGAAAAGGCGGATATGCCGTGATCGAACATCCTGCGGCGATGGCTGCCGGGGCGGGGTTTGCGGGAGACACGGTCAGCTTTTGAATGAGCCTGCTCCCTGGGAACTCCGGTCTAAGCAGGCTGCGGTGATCGAGGTCGATTGGGTCAAGCTTCGGATTGCGAAGCGACGCGCTTTCGCTCAGGATTCTTGATTCCACGGAATCCTGCGCCCCCATGAAACTCCCCCTCTTCGCCTGCCTCCTCCCGCTCCTCGCCACCTTTGCCTTTGCCGATCCGGCGAAACCGGCCCCAAAGCCCGCCCCGCAACTCCCCGCCGGCATCCGGATGGAGCGCGATCTCGCTTACATCGCGGACGGCGACCCGGCCCAGCGGCTCGATCTTTATCTGCCGGAGGCGACGCCGGAGAAACCGCTCCCGCTCATCGTGCACATCCACGGCGGTGGTTGGATGGGGGGCAACAAGTTTCCTTGTCCGGTCGCGGGCATGGTCCTGAAAGGCTACGTCGTGGCGAGTGTCGAGTATCGCTTCAGCCAGGTCGCGAAGTTCCCCGCCCAGATCCAGGATTGCCAGGCCGCGATTCGCTGGCTGCGGGCGAACGCGGCGAAATACCACTTCGATCCCGAAAAAGTCGGCGTCGTCGGTGGCTCGGCCGGCGGCCATCTCTCCGCCCTCGTCGGCACGGCGGGAGGCACCGGCACCTTTCCTGCGATCGGGGGGAACGAGGATCAGTCGGACCGCGTCCAGGCCGTCTGCGACATCTACGGTCCGGCCGATTTCACGACGGTGGTGAAGCAGGCCGCCGAGGACCCGAACGTCAAAAACATCTTCGAATTCAATTCACCCAAGGATCCCTATTCGCAGCTCATCGGCGTGCCGCTCGAGACCGAGGAGAAAAGCCGGGCCGTCAGTCCCGTCACCTACGTCAGCGACGACGATCCGCCGTTGCTCATCCTTCACGGCACCCACGATGCGCTCGTGCCCTACGCGCAGAGCGTGCAATTCGCCGAGGCGCTCAAGGCCAAAGGCGTCCCCGTCTGGCTCCAGACCCTGCCCGGAGCCGGACACGGCGGGCCGCTTTTCGGGAAGCCGGCCGTGATTGAACTGAAGCAGCGGTTTTTCGACAAACATCTGCAAGGCGCCGCGGTCGAGATCGAGTTGGTGCCGGAGGCGGAGTTGACCATCGAGCCCGCGAAGGCAAAGGATTAAGCCGATGAAGAGGTTTTGCGCCGCTTTTGCCCTCTTGCTGGCCTCGTGCGAAGAGGCCCCCCAGGAGCAAGTGGCGAGCGGGCTGCCTGAGGTTGCTTATGCGAGTTTCCAGGAGCGGGTTGAGAAGGTGATTCTGCCAAAAGTCGAGTTCAACGAGACGCCGATTCTTGATGTGCTCGGTTTGATCCAAGAGCTGAGCCAAGTTCACGCGGACGACCAGATGGGGATCAGCATACTTGTTGATCTTGGTCCTCAGCAAATGGCCCTCGAAAAAAGAATTACCCTTCGGATGGAACACGCCTCGCTGAAAGAGGTGCTCGAAGCGGTTGCTGAGCAGATTCACGTGAAAGTGATTTTCGAAGAGTTGGGAAGGGCCGTGTTTCGACCACTGTCGTATGATCCGACACCTCTGACAGAAGTGTATGAGGTTTCTCCTTTGTTTTTGGAAACCCTGAGGATACATGGGTTGAGGCAAGCGGAATCCGAATCGGCTCCGGATCGTAGGGACCTCAACAAAGATTCGGTGATTTCTTATCTGGAGAGCTGCGGCGTTTCGTTCGGAGCTTCGGCTTCCGCCACCCTTGACGTCGAGAACCGCAAGATGACCGTCGTCAACGAAGGCGAGCAAATCGCGCTCGTCGACCCACTCGTGAAACACATCGACGGAGTTCACGATGCGCTTATGGATGATCCGAAAATCCATCGTCTCACTGAAATCCGAAAGAACCTCGATGAGACCATTCTCCCGAAGGTGAAGTTCCACGAGACGCCGTTGTCAGATGCCCTTTCCACCCTGCACTGGGACAATCAAACAAAGCTCCCTTCGATGATCTTTGACTTTGGAGCTGGGTTCGATCTCCAGGGATTGGCTGAGAAGAACGCCCCGGTCGACAAAGGGCCGGTCACTGTGGATTTGGAGAATGTCTCGTTGCGGGATGCCTTCGGTGCAATCCTCGACCAAGCGAATGCCAAGCTTGTGGTCGAGCCGTTTGCGATCAAAATGGTTCCGAAGTGGTTGCCGGATCCGGTCTATCTCCTGCGATGTTTTGATGCTCCGCCCGAGATTTTTGACGTTTCGCTGCCGAAGCAACGCGATCCCTTTGGTGATGCACCGGAATCGCCCGAATCCTTGGACTCACCAAGCGTGAAAGCGGTCCTCGAGTCGGTGGGTATAACGTTCCCCGGAGAATCGAATGCGGTCTACGATGTCGTGAATCGCCAGCTGGTAGTCCGCACGACCGAAGACCAACTACCGTTGATCAAACGCTTCATTGAATTCAAGCCTCCAGCGAATTAATCAATGATGCCGGTCGTAAAAACCAAAGCCCTCCTCGCCACCGGTCTCGTCCTCCTCACCGGCGCGCCGGCCGTGGCCCAGCTCCGCACCGCCCTGGAGGTGCGCTCGCTCTCACCCGAGACGGCCGAGAGTGGCCAGCCGGTCGATCTCCAGGGCATCGTCGTCTTTTCCGATCCGCCCTCGACCCTCTTTCTCCAGGACGAAACCGCCGGCACCTTTTTCCGCCTCGATGGACGCGTTCCTCCCGCGCCCGGATCCGAGGTCCGCGTCACCGGCACCACCATGCCCGGTCTTTATCTGCCCGGGATCCACGAGGCCACCTTCGAGATCCTCGGTCAGCCCGGTCTGCCTGCGGCGATCCCGGCGACGCTCGATGATCTGCTCTCGGGCCGCTACCACTACCAGCGCGTCAGCGT
>JALRFZ010000746.1 GCA_023253615.1 Verrucomicrobiales bacterium
GCGCGACCATGGTCCGCTCGCGGCCGGGATGGCGCACGGGGCCGCCGCCCTGATCAAGGATCTGAAACAGCGAGGCATGCTCGATGACACGATCATCCTCTGGACCACCGAATTCGGCCGCATGCCCTGCTCGCAGGGATCGCAGGGGCGCGACCACAATCCCTTCGTCTTCACGAACTGGCTCTGCGGCGGAGGGATCAAAGGCGGCACTTTCGGCGAGAGCGACGAGTGGGGTTTCCGTCCCGCCGACCGGGCCCGCGCCTCATCGGTCTACGACATCCACGCGACCATCCTGCACCAGCTCGGGATCGATCACACGAAACTGACGGTGCGGAACAACGGCATCGACCGCCGCCTCACCGATGTGCACGGGCATGTGCTGCGGGAGATGGTCGCGTAGCCGGTAGCGGCCTACGGAAATCACGGAAGAAACGGAAGGAAAATTCCCATTCCGCTTATTCCGGATCTTCCGTAGGCATATTCAATCAAGGAGCGCTTCCCATTCCGCTTCCCTGAAACCGACGAGGCCGGCTTTTTCGGTGAGGAGGAAGGGGCGTTTCACGAGGTTGCCGTTGGAGGCGAGGAGATCGATCGCTTCGGCTTCGGACATGGTGGGGAGTTTTTCGCCCAGCTTCAGCTCGCGGTAGTCGCCGCCGGAGGTGTTGAAGAGACGCTTGAGGTCGCCCTGGTAGACCGAGAGCATGCGCCTCAGTTCGGCCTTCGAGGGCGGTTGCTCGCGGATCGGGATTTCGGTGAAGGGGATGCCGCGGGCTTGCAGCCATTTCACGGCCTTGCGGCAGGTGTCGCATTTCGCGTAGGTGTAAATCTTCATCGAATCGTGGAGGGAAATAGAAAGGGGAGACTTTCGCCTCCCCTTTCACCATGAAGAAAATGAACGGCTCTTCAAGCCGCGGTTGGATCAATGTCCGTCCCCGATCACGATGGGCTTGTAGCCACCGCGGGACTTGAAGTAGAGGAACAGCCCGATGTAGGCGAGCAACATGATCGTCGGGAAGATCGCGATCTTGGCGAGCGAGTGCTTGGGCGACTCCTCGGCGATCTTGGCGACCTCGGCCTTGACCTCTTCGGCCTTGGCCGCGTCGGTCACCTTGGCGATCTCGGCGTCGATCGCCGCGCTGTCCACGTTGCTGTATTTCCCGAAGAGACCCTCGCTGACCGTGACGGTCTTCAGCACCGGCTTGCCATCCACGGTCTCGACCACGGCGGGCAGGGTGTTGCGGACGATCTCGCTCTCGGCGAGTTCGGCCTTCTGGGTGTTGATCTGGAAGAGGCCGAGCAGGGGGAAGCCGATCGCTCCGCAGGCCAGCATCCCGATTCCGGAAATGGCGTTGAGGGTGAGGGCGCCGCCCTTGGGGGTCTGCTCGGAGACGATCCCGAGCATGGTCGGCCAGAAGAAGGTCTTGCCGAGGCCGTAGAGGGTCGCGGCGACGATGAGGACGGCGGCCTGCGCGGTGCTGAGCCAGACGAGGCCGACGATGGCGAGGATGGCCGAGACGATGAGGAGGCCGAGCGGCGTGAGCGCATGGATGATCGGGCCGGCGAAGAAGCGGAGCACGAGCATGATGAGCGAGGTGTAGATGAGCACGGCGACCGGCGGGAAGCCGTTCTGCGCGGCGAAAGAAGCCATCGCGTTGGTGATCCAGCCATCGGTACCGATCTCGGTGATGGCGAGCGGCATCATGATGAGGACGAGGACGGCCATGAGCCCGCGGCCCGCGGACTTCGTGTAGAGGCCCATGGCGACGGCGGAAATCACGCCGACGATGACGCCGATGATCCAAGAGGCCTTGTGCGAGAGGTCGGGGGCGATTCCCGCCTCGCGGCAGAAGATCGAGACCTGGAGGCCGACGAGCGTGCCGGTGACGAGCGCGCCGAAGGCACCGAACTCGCCGAGCATCTCACGGTAGGTGACGCCGGAGGAGACCCGCTCGCTGACGGGGAATTTCTGCCCGATCAGCATGAAGCCGTAGATGAGGGCGGGCACCGCGATGATGCCGACATTGATCGCCCAGGGGGCGTTCTCCATCGAGGCGTGGAGGATGATGACAATCACGCCCATGAGGACGAGACCACCCGGCCAGGCGGCGTGGAGGATGTTGAGCCACTTCGTCTTTTCCTTGTTGAAGATGGTGGCGACGACGGGGTTGATGAAGGCCTCGACCGAGCCGTTGCCGAGCGCGGCGATGAGGCTGCCGACGACGAGCAGGTTGTAGGCGAGCCCGGTGTTGCCGCTCTTCGAGATGAAGTAAGCGCTGACGCCGAGGACGGCCCAGATCAGGTGACTGGCGCAGGCGAAGAGCATCGCCGCCTTGTAACCGACCTTGTCGATGAAGAGGCTGAAGAGAATGATACTGACGGCGAACGGCCAGATTCCGATCCCCGCGAGAATACCGAGCTGTTGTTTGTCGAGGTTGAACTCCTCCCCCCACACTCCCAGTAGTTCAAGTCGACCCACGAACGCGAATCCCGTGGTGATCAGAGCGATGAAACAGCCCCAGAAAAGGGCCGACGAATGGTTTTCTTTACTCATAATTTGGTTGGAATCGAAGAGAGTCCCCCCGGAGACGGGTTGATCGCCCCGGAAAAGACGGGCTTTCTTAACAAACGAGAGGCTTTCCACAAGAAGAAATGACGACAAAATCGCGTCCCTGCCCCGAAAATGGGGCCTCCACCCCCGGATTCCCCGTCACCGGCGAGGGCACTCCCTGGATGCGCGGAAAAAAGAATCGTTTTCTCAAAAATATTAAATCTTGCAGTTTTGAAATTTTTATCTGAAAATTGCAGTGATTCCTGCCGTTTTTCCCATGCGAGACTTTACCAACCAGCGATTTGTAGACGACCACTCTGCCAATCCATTTGTGGAAGATCTTTTTATTGATCAGCCG
Organism: Verrucomicrobiales bacterium; assembly: GCA_023253615.1. Lineage (GTDB taxonomy): Bacteria > Verrucomicrobiota > Verrucomicrobiia > Verrucomicrobiales > DEV007 > Arctic95D-9. The sequence continues at coordinate 2,907 of JALRFZ010000746.1, forward strand.
TCGCACCTTCCCGGCGTCGCCCGGATCCACCACGGCGCGTTTTCGCAGATCCTCGAGTCGGTGGAGGCGCTCCTGCAGGACGGGGAATCCGGGCGTACCCGGCCCGGTCTGGGAAGGCTTTTTCTTCTGACCGCACCGGAGGCCGGCTACGGGAAGTCGCATCTCGTTGCCCGGCTCCGTGATCACCTCGGCGCGATCGCCTCGACGCTCTTCCTGCCTTTCGACCGCTCGCGCCCGGTGGCGTGGCCGGTCGTGCTTTCTTCCTCGCTGCGCCAGTTCTCCACCCTGAACCGTTCGCGCCATCTCCCGGTGACGCTTCTGGAGGAGTTTTCCCGGCACTTTCTCTCGCGCCTGATCCTCGACTGCCTCGGGGCCGGCATCCTGAAACCCCGCGACTGTCCCGAGGACGCCGCCCGGGTGAAGGCGGAATTCGTGACGCTCTTCGCTCCCGATTCCGATTCCAAGATCCTCACCTGGCTCGACAAGCGGGCCGATGATCTCGCCCGGCACAGTGATCCCGACTTCTCCCGGCACCTCGGGATGACGAGGACCGAACTCGCCTTCTGGACACGCGTCTTTGTCGATCTGAATCTCCGTGAGATCGGCACGCTCGATCGTCTCCGCGGACTTTCAAACGGGGAAGCGCGCGAGCGGCTCCTGCAACTGCTCCGCATCGCCACCGATCACCGCCCCGTGATGCTCGTGGCCGACGGGCTCGACGGATTCTTCCATTCGGATACGGCCGGCATGGAGATCGCCGAGATCCTCAACGGCATTCGTGAAAAGGTGCCGCGGACGGTCTCGCTGGTATGCGTCAATGACGACGTGTGGTCGTCGGTGTTCGCCAATCATCTTCCCGGAGCCTGGCTCGACCGTCTCAATGGCGAGACCATCACGCTCCGTCCGATCGGTCCCGAGGCCGCCTCGGATCTGGTCCGCCTGCGCCTGCGGCACACCCGTCTCCCCGAGAGCGCCGCGGCGAGATTCACCCAGCGCCTCGGCG
>JALRFZ010000766.1 GCA_023253615.1 Verrucomicrobiales bacterium
CCGGGTCATGCCCGCCAAGTCCAAGCTCCGTTTCGCCGCGATCGGCTGCCACCACATGGGATGGAAGGATGTCTCGACGATCGGCGCGCATCCGCGGGTCGAGATGGTCGCCTTCTGCGATGTCGACTCCCGCCATCTCGAAAGGGCCGCCAAACAATGGCCGGGACGGCCGATGTTCGATGACTTCCGCGTTCTCTTCGACAAGATGGCGGGCGGGATCGACGCGGTGAACATCACCGTGCCGGATCACAGCCATGCCGTCATCGCCCAGGAGGCGATGCGTCGCGGGATCCACGTGTATTGCCAGAAGCCGCTCACGCACACGGTGTGGGAGGCCCGCCAGCTCGCCGCGCTCGCGAAGAAATCGGGCGTGGTCACCCGGATGGGGAACCAGATCCATTCCGAGTTCCAATACCGCGTCGCGAAACTCATCGTGCAGCAGGACAAGAAGATCGGCAAGGTGAAGGAGGTCCACACCTGGATCAGCGCGGCCGGTCACGGACGCTCGGGCATGCTCGACCGGCCCGCGAATCCCTCGCCTCCGCCCCGCGAGGTGAATTGGGATGTCTGGCTCGGTCCGGCCGCGGCCCGCGAATTCGGAGGCGAGCGCATCTACCATCCCTTCGCGTGGCGCGATTGGCAGGATTTCGGATCGGGCTCGATCGGCGACAACGGCTGCCACCTTCTCGATCCGCTCTACACGGCGCTCGATCTCACCCATCCGCTGTCCGTCACCTGCGATCACAGCGGCATGAACGACGAGGTCTGGCCGGCGCAGGAGAGCATCACCTACGTCTATCCCGGCACGCCCCACACCGAGGGCGGAACCCTCCCCATCCACTGGCATGACGGCGGCAGACGCCCGAACTGGAGCTACGCGGGCGTGCCGCCCGCGGCCACGATGATCCAGCCCGCCTCCCTCCTCGTCGGCACCGAAGGGTATCTGCTGCTGCCGCACTGGGGCACGCCGAAACTTTATCCCGAAGCCGATTTCGCCGGCTACGGGTTGCCCGATCCGGGGCCCGCCCATCATTGGCACGACTGGGTCGATGCCTGCCTCGCGGGCGACACGGGCCTCTCCGACAGCTTCGCCTACGCGGGGCCCCTCACCGAGGCCGTGCAGCTCGGCAATGTCGCGGCGCGCTTTCCGCGCCGGACCCTCGAATGGGATCCGGCGGCGCTGTCGATCACGAATCTGCCCGAGGCGAATCCGTACCTGACCAAATCCTATCGCGAGGGATGGGAGGTGGAGAAAGCCGACGCTTGACCAGCCTCACGGCTTCCACGCCTTGATGAAGTCGATGCATTTCGTCACTTCGGGCAGGGAGTTTTCCCAGTTGTGCTCGTATTCGATCGAGGCGGGACCGGAGAAACCCTGGGCCTTCAGCTCGGCGAGGATCGCGGGCATGTCGGCGGCACCGGTGCCGTAGGGCACGTCGTGCACGCCCTTGCCGAAGCCGTTGAGGTCCTTCAGGTGGCTGCTGACGATGCGTCCCTTGAGGATGCGGAGGCAATCGACCGGCTTGAGATCGCTGCGCATCCAGTGGCCGGTATCGGCGCAGGCCCCGATGCGGGGATCGCGGTCCTTCACGAGCTCCATGATGTAGTTCGGATCCCACACCTTGTAGTTGGGATCGTTCTCGCGGCGCGGGTGGTTGTGGAAGCCGACGATGATGTCGTATTCCTTCACGAGCTTCTCGAAGGTGTCGAGGGCGTCGGTCGATTCGGTGTTGATGACGCGGATGCCCATCGTCTTGCAGAATTCGAAGACCTTGCGGCATTCGGCTTCATCCTTGCTCAGACCCACGACGCCGTAGGCGACGGCCAGGATGCCATGTCCGGCGAGTTTGGCTTTCACCTTCGCGAGGGTCTCGGCGGACGCGTGGTGATCGAACTTCGTCCCGGGCTCGGCCGGCGAGAGTTTCTGGCCGGGATAGAGCTCGATCACCTTCGCGCCGGCGGCGGCGGTCTTCTCGATGGCCTCGAAGAGGGTGAAGCGGTTGAAGGTGTAGGCCTGGCAACCGATCGCGATGCCGTTGATGCGGTGCGGGTCCGGGATGGGCTCCGCGGCGCGGAGGCCGGAGAGCGGGGAGAGAACGAGGGCGAGGGTGAGCAGGGTGTTTTTCATGGAGATCATCGGACGGGCGGGAAGATAGCCCATTCCATCCGGCACCAATGGCCGTGAAAAAGACGAAATTCCCTCTCGACAAAAAAGGGCGGAATCGTTCTCCTTGGTGGGTCTGTCAGGATGAACCGCAACTCCCCCTGTCGCCGATGAACTGGCCGCTCTCGATCCTGGTCGGATTCCTCAGTGGAATCGCGGGCCTGTTTTCCGCGGGCTGGGCCGCCTCCCTGCACGGGGGCTGGCACCAGGTCTCCACCCGCGAGGGCAATCTCGGCTACTTCATCATCCTCATGGCCTTGCTGGGGGGCATCGCCTTTTTCATCGCGGGCCTCGTCATCGCGCGGATCCTCGCGGCGGGTGGCGAGGCGGGTTTTGTAAAGACGCTCGGTCTCGCGCTCGCGCTGGTCGTGGTGATCACGGGCGCGGCGATGGGGCTCAGCCGCGTCACCGCGGACATACCGCCGACGCGCGAAGGCCGCGGCCTTGTCCTCGAAGTCGAGTTCCGTCTGCCCGAGGGCGCCGTTTCCCCCGGAGAGTTGGCCGGCGATCCGCGCTGTGAGCTCGGCGTCGTCTCGGGCGGAGTGCGGCGATCGTCGCAATGGGGAAGGTTGCGGCCGGATCTGGCGCGCGAGGAAGAGGGCCGCTGGATCGTGCCGGCGACCTTTGATTTGTATACCTCCAGCCCCGACCGGATCATCGACGCCTCGATCGGAGAGGTGGATCTCGGGAAATTCCTGGTCCCCATGCCCTCGCGGCCGGGTGCGGAGTTCGAGACCTGGAGCTCGTGGAAACCCCAGCCGCGGGAAGGCGACCCTGTCTGGCCGCCGACCAAACCCTCTTTCCGCTTCCGGGTGGTGAAACAATCCGAGCCGTGATGTCCGACCTCGTCGAGCGTTTTTCCGGGAGTCTCGTGATGAACCACGACCGCTGGCGCGACGGCGAGGGTTACGCGCTGGGTCTGCTCGATGAAGCGACGGAGGAGGAACGGGCCGCGATCGAAAGTTTGATCCTCTCCCGCGCGGTGCGCGATTGGCGCGACGTCGAAGCGCTCGCGGTGTTGGGTACGGAAGCGGCGCGGAAGAAGCTGCGCGAGGCTTACGAAAGTGGCGATGCCGCGATCCGCCCCGCTCTCGTGATGCACGCGGCGGATCACCTCACCGAAGAGGAGGCCTGCGGTGTGCTCCTGCCCATTCTGAAAGAAAAGGGCATCCACGATGGTCTGACGGGTGCCTTGCTCGTGATCGAGGATTTCATCCCGCCCCGGTGATCGGGGCTCTGCTCGATGCCGCCCGCGATCGCGAGGGTCCCGTTGCGATCGCGTGTGCCGCGATGTTGCTCTACCTGCATGGGCTGGCCTCGTCGCCGCATGGCTTCGATGACCGGCCTTTCCTGCTGCGCTTCCTTGAGGCGTCGGAGCGTGCCGCGGCCCATGACGAACTCCGCGCGAGGATCGCCGACGCGATGGTGAAACCCTGACATTCCTCCCCAAACACCATGGACGATCTGCCAGCCCTGACCCGCTACCTCCTCGGCGCGCTCGTCCTCGCGGGCCTCTTCGCGGCCGTCCTTTACGGCGATTCGCGCCGCGAGCGGGGATTGCGCACCTGGGTGGGAAAGCGGCTCGAGGCGCGGCTCCACTGGCCGCTGGATCTCGACGAGGATCCCGCCGCACCGCTGCCGGCCCTCGCCGAAGCCACCTTGGGCCGGGCGCCGCTCGCATGGGGGGCGGCCGTGCGGATCGAGCGATCGACGGAGCAGATCTGGTTCTTCGAATGCCGCACCACCCTCCCGGGCCGCCAGTCGGCCGACTGGTTCACAATCGTGGCGCGGGGACCTTTGGAGAATGCGGACGATCCCGCGGGATGGAGATGCCACCTCGTCGACGAGGTCTTGGGCGACGACCTGCTCTCCGGAGAGCTTGCCCGGATCGACTCCCCCGCGGAGCCCGCCGATTGAATCAAAAAGCACGTTCCCCGGCCAGATCCGTCGAGACGAAGATCGGCGCGAGGAGGTCGTCGAAGTCATTGAACTGCGTCATCGTACCGACGGGCTTGCCGAGAGGATGTTCGGCGAGCGGGCAGATCCGCATCACAAAGGTGTCACCGATCCGGCGAGAGGCGACCTTCGTGGCGCGGGGGCCGCGGCCGTCGTTGTGGACCGCCCAGTGCAGGACGTGGATGGAAGGCTCGCCCTTCGAAAAATCGACCGGCAGTCCGAATTCGAGGAGCTGGGGCAAATGGACGGTGGGCTGGCGCAGACGGTAGCGGTAGACGCAGAACGCATCGGTGTAGGGCAAGGTGGAGATGTCGCCCGGATCGGATTTGGCGACGAGCTCGAACTCCGCCTCGAAGACCCGGAGGGGAGCAGGCTCCGCCCCGGGGACCAAGCCGGGGGCGGGAGCCGGGAGACCGTGGGACGGAGCCGGTGGCACCGGCACGGCGACCGGGAGGGGCGGTGAGGCCGCAAGCGGAGAGGCGGTCCGCGGCAGCATGCCGGTGCGGCGCCAATGGTCGATGCGGGAGGCCGCCCAGGATCCCGCGGCGATGCCCCAGGCCCGGCCCGCCTCGTCGGCGGGGTGTTCGCCATCGCCCGGCGTTCCTTCCGGGATGGGGCAGACGGCACGGCTGTCGAAGAAGACATCGATCCCCTGGGCCGCGCCGGTGGTGGAAAGGGCGGCCCGCAGCGTCGTCACCGCGCGCTCCTGGAAGGCGGGATCCTTCACGTCGTCACGAGCATCGGGCGGCCCGATCCAGAGGATTTTCGCCCCGCGTCCGGCGGCCTGGCGGAGACTCGTGTCGATGAGGCCGAGGATGCCGGCGGTGTAGTCGCCCGCGAGATCCTCCTCGAAGTTGGTCCCGGCCTGGATGATGAAAACATCGGGGTCGTAGCTCGCGACGTAGTCGGTGATGGAGCGCGGTGCCATCGAGACCTCGTTCCAGCGTCCGCAGGCTTCGGGCGAGGCGGCGGGTTCGTAGAGGCGGGTCAGCACGGGTGAGGTCCATTTCCCCTGCCAGTAGTAGGGAGTCCCGTTTTTCACCCCGTGAAAGAGCACCTCGTGTCCGGCGGCGACGAGCGATTTCTGCAGTTCGATCCCGAAAGGCAGGAGGCTCTGGGAATCCCCGAGGACGAAGACGCGGAGCTGACCGGCCCGGCCGCGGGGGACCGACGCCAGGCCCGCGGACGGGGAGGCGGGCAGGTGGGTCTGATAGGCGGCGGGTGGAGAAGACGGGGCGGGGACGGACGGCTCGACCGGGGTGGCCCGGAGCGCCTCTTTCTTTTTCGGCGAAAAGATCGATGAAAACGGCTTCGCCCGGGGAGGATTAGCCGTCTTCTCCTGGCGCTCGGCGCGTTTCTGGAAAAGGCCTCCGGCCGCCACCGGGAGAGGTCCGGATGCAGGCACGAGGAAGACCGTCACGATGGCGGGGAGCCACGTGCCGGGAAACAGCCGTCGCAGGGTGGGAAAACGGGAAACGGTCATGTCGTCAGGACCACGGGGACTTGACGAAGATACGGCGGGTTTCAGGCGGATCTTTTCCAAAATTTCCCCCGCTCCCCCGGCGCGGGGGGGCAGGGAAAGCCACTTGCGCGGATCGCGCTCCCGTGGCGGGGACGTGATCTCAGCGCAGGGTGTGCCCTTTCGTCTCGGGGGCGAACCACACGATGATCATGCCGACGAGGTAGATGCACGAGAGGGTCGTGAAGGCATTCGCCTCGATCTGGAGCTGCATCAGCCGTTTCGCGTCGCCCTCGAGCGCGAGCGCCTTGCCCGATCCGAAGAAGGCGAGGAGGTTCACGAACTGGAGCGACCCGATCGCCGCGATGATGCGTCCGAAATTGAAACAGAAGCCCTGACCGGTCGCCCGCACCGAGGTGGGGAAGAGCTCGGGGAAATAGAGCGGGAAGAATCCATAGAAAGTCGCGGTGAGGCCCCCGAGGAGGAACGCGGTGACGAACACCCGGGTCGGCACCTCCGTGCCCTCGAACGATTCGTTGGATTGGAAGAAGACGACCGCCGCCCCGAGGGCGAGGAGGCAGAGGAGGAAATAGGTGACCCGGCGTCCGAGTCGGTCGGCCACGAGCGGGGCGATCATCGAGAAGAGGATCGCGCCGAGGGCGGTGGAGATCACGACATACTCGATCAGGTTCGCCGCCGTGCCGTTGGGCGAGAGGAAGGAGGCCCACTTCGCGGCCTGCTGGGTCGATCCCCAGGTGCCCATGAGGGCGACGGAGGCGAGGGCGGTGCCGAAGAGGAGATTGCGCATCACCGTCGAGCGCTCGTGCGACTCGACCTTGCCGCTGCCATGGGCACGTCCGAGATAACGGCGCACCGGGAGGAGGTATCCCCACAGCACCACTACCATGCCGACGAGCGTGGCGGGGATGGCGACGACATTGCCGACCTTCGCGAAGAGGGCCGGAGACCAGATCGCGATGATCCCGAGCGCGACCACCGCCGCGACGAGCACGCCGAGGAGATCCTTCGTCGCCCAGTGCGAGGTGCCGCCCGAGGCTTTTTCCTCCTCCCACTTGTGCGATTCCGGCACGAAGAGCCGGATGAAAAAGACGATCACCGCCGGGAAGGTGCCGCTGATGGCGAGGAAGCGCCAGCCGCGGTTGTGGAGGAGGTAGTCGGCCGTCTCCCCGCTGATGCCGATGGACTGCATCCAGCCTGCCACGGTATCGAGACTGGCGTTGAGATAGAGGCTCAGCATCCCGGTGAGGAGGAAGCCGATGTTGGCCGCCGCCCCGATCATGCCGGCGACCCAGGCCCGGTTTTTCGAACCCCACACTTCATTCACCAGCGCGACGCCGAGCGCCCATTCGCCACCCATCCCGAGCGAGGCGATGAAGCGCAGGGCCGCGAATTGCCAGGCCTCCGTGACGAAACCGCAGAGACCGGTGAAGAGCGCGAAGGTGATGATCGCCATCGCCATCGCCTTGACCCGTCCCAGCTTGTCGCCGAGCCATCCGAAGAGCACGCCGCCGGTGGCCGCGCCGACGAGGAAGACCGCGATGATGATCGTGAACCACTGCCCCTGCTCCGCCGCCGTGGATCCGGGGAGGAGGTCCTGCAGGGCGGGACGTCCGATCAGGGGGAAAAGCCCCATCTCGAATCCGTCGAAGAGCCAGCCGAGGAAGGCGGCGAGGAGTGCGGCGTGGGCGCCGCGGCGCGAGGGGGGAGTGGGAGTCGTCATGTCTGGAAAAAAGCGGTCGGATCTCGGACGGACGGGAGTATGAGCGCATCCCGTCGCGCTTGGCCAATGAAAAGACGGCAGAATCGCGCGATGCCGGATTTCCCGGTTCAGCCGCCGACGCGGCGCATCGCTCCGGCCTTGGCCGCCTCGTAAAAGGTGTAGATCGTGTCCACCACGGCGAGGGCCTCGCGTCCCGTGACCGGGGCGGGATCTTCTCCCGAGGCGGCGCGCAGGCAGGCCCGCAGCCAGGGGGTGTAACCGCGGGGCGTGTCCGGATTGTCGAAACTCCGGACGCCCGCGGCGGCCTCGGCATTCGCGTACCAGCGCAGGGGCGTCTCCACGGATCCCCCGAGATGCTCGCCGTACTCGATCCAACCGGCCGAGCCCCAGAGCCTCAGGTGGGAATGGTAGCCCCGGTCGAGGTAGTAGCCCGACGTCATCGTGGCGAAGGCGCCGTTGTCGAGACGCATCGCGAGCGCGGCGGAGTCTTCGATTTCGAGCGGCTGCCCGCCGACGATCCCCGCGAAACCGCCCACTTCGACGACACGCCGGCCGGTGAGGTGCAGCAGCAGATCGAGCCAGTGGATTCCCAGCCAGGCGAGGTGCCCGCCGCCCGCGCGGGCCCGGTCGGCGTACCAGCTCGCCTGGTAGGCGGCGCCACGCACCCGGGTCTGGTCCGCGGCGAAGTGGACCTCCGCTCCGTAGAGCTCGCCGGGAATGCCCGCGGCGATGAGCTCGCGCATCTTCACGACGGCGGGGAGGAGCCGGTTCGCGAACGCGAAAAAGAGATGCAGGTGGCGCTCCTCCGCCTTCGCCACGAGCGCGGCAAGGTCGGCGGCGCGGATACAGGCCGGCTTTTCGGTGAAGATGTGGCAATCGGCCCCGAGGAGGCGGTCGATCAGCGGCGGAGCATGCACCGGCTCGAGGCTCACCAGCGCGAAATCGGGATCGGCCGCCGCGAGGAGCCGTCCGGGGTCCTGGAAGACGGCCGAGAGCTTTTCACCGAGGATGGCCCGGGCTTTGGGGAAGCACTCCCCGCTGGCGTCGAAGACGGCCACCTCGCCGCACTCCGGCGCATCGCGCAGAGCTTCGAGATAGGCTTCGAGATGGGCGCCACCGGCTTCGGTGACGAGGGCGACGGAGACGGGATCGGCTGGCATGGCGGCGGATTTCCCCCTTGGATATCGGAAAGCGCGTCCCGCGGCAATGGCGCGATTCCCGCCACGCCCGCTCCGGCACCATCAGCGCCGTCGCGTCCATCCACCGCAAGATCGGCGCAGCTTCGGGCAATCGATGCATGGCGGCCGGGGGCATCGTGAGGCAGGGTTCCTCCATCGAACACGCGAGGGATGTTTTTCCTCCGTGGCACAGATTTGGTTGGATGCGTTACAGGAGCACCGGTCGCAAGACCGGTGCTTCTCACGTACCGGGGCGGACGTCCCCGGCGCAGCTCAATGACGCCGGCGAAAAAACAAAAAAGACCGGCGGTTTCCCGCCGGTCTTTTCCTGAAACGAGAGCCAACCAAGGGAAGGCTCAATAACGATAAAGCTCGGGCTTGTAGGGACCCTCCACCGGCACGCCGATGTATTTCGCCTGCTCTTCGGTGAGCTTGGTGAGTTTGGCGCCGATCTTCTCGAGGTGGAGACGGGCGACTTCCTCGTCGAGCTTCTTGGGCAGGATGTAGACGCCGGGGGCGTAGACTTCCTTGTTCTTCCAGAGGTCGATCTGGGCGAGGGTCTGGTTGGTGAAGCTGTTGCTCATGACGAAGCTCGGGTGGCCGGTGGCGCAACCGAGGTTGACGAGGCGGCCTTCGGCGAGCATGAAGAGCTGCTTGTCGCCGGGCAGGTCGTAGCGGTCGACCTGGGGCTTGATCGTCGTCTTGCTGACGCCGGGGGCGGCGTTGAGCTTGGCGACCTGGATCTCGTTGTCGAAGTGGCCGATGTTGGCGACGATAGCCTGGTCCTTCATTGCGAGAAGGTGCTCGAGGCGGATGACCTCTTGCTTGTGCTCCACCTTGCTCGTGCAGGCTGGATTCGGTGGCGCACGGAGATGCCGACTG
>JALRFZ010000007.1 GCA_023253615.1 Verrucomicrobiales bacterium
TGGGTTCGAATCCCACCCCCTCCGCTTCAAAAGGCCCGGTTTCACGCGCAGCGTGGACCCGGGCCTTTTGATTGGGTGGGGTTCGAACGCCGTTTGGTTCGGAGCGATTCAAGCGAGCGGCGAAAGACGGGGCGGAGCGAAGTCCGCGACTTCACACGCGGGAATCGAGTTGGAAGACCTGACCGGAAACATGGGTCAGGGTGCAAAGGGTCCGGACAAAACGGGCCGCGTCTCCGACGGTATTGAAACGTCCGAGGGCGTGGCGGGCGAGGGCGGCGGTCCGGGCTTCTTCGGAGAGGGCGGAGGTCATGCGGGTTTCGAGAAATCCGGGGAGGACGCAGTTGACCCGGATGTTCCGTGGTCCGAGTTCCTTGGCGAGACTTTTGGTGAGGCCGATCAGCCCGGCTTTGCTGGAGGCGTAAGCCGCTTGTCCGATCGGCGGATGCAGGGCCGAATAGGACCCGATCTGAACGATCGATCCATCGCGTTGTTTGATCATGCGTTTCGCCGCCGCGCGCGAGCAGAGGAAGGCGCCCTTCAGATTGGTATCGAGCACCGCGTCCCAGTCCGCTTCCTCAAGGCGGGCGAACAGTCTGTCGCCGGTGATGCCGGCGTTGTTGACGAGCACATCGATGTGCTCGAAACCGCCGAAATACCGGTCCGCTTCGTCAGAGGAGCGGACGTCGAGTTCCTCGCGTCCCGGTGAAAACACGTCGGCACCGCTTTCGCGAAAGACATAGGCGAGCGCGGTGGCAAGACCGCCGGTACCACCGGTGATGATGACGACGGGAGGATTCAACCGGTGCAACGAGAAGAGGGAATCGGAAACGCCCGGGACCGCCAGGATCAGGGGAAGGTGCTCTTCGACGTCGGGGTGGTCGTCGGAGTCGGCGCGGCAAACCCAGGGGCGGGGGCGGGAGCGGTGCCAGCCGCCGGGGCCGGTTCAGCCCCGGGGGTGGGATCGATGACCACGGCATGGGGTTCGTATTTCACCTTCGAACGGCTCAGTTCCCCGACATACTTGATCGCTTCGGAGAGCGGCACGTTGCGCAGCGAGAGGGTGATCAGCGTGCCCGAGCGTTGTTCGGGAGTGCCCTTGTAGATGAAGTTCACCGTCGTTTCACCCTTGGTGATCTCCTGGGCGCGGGAGGCGAGGTAATCGAGAGTGTCGCCGATGGGGGCGTCGGCAAAAGCGATCTCGGGAATGATGATGCGGGAGAGGCGCCCCTGGAGATCGTTCTTCGGTCCGAGATTCTGGGCCATCGCCGCCTTGCAACGGGCCGCGTAGTTCCGCGCGTAGACGAAGTTGGGTTTCGCGCGGAGGACCTGTTCGAAGAGGATGAGCGCCTCGTCGTATCGCTCTTCGTTGAAGAGGGCGACACCCTGGTTGTAGACATCCTGCGCGCTGTTCTGCGCGGAGAGGGGAGGGGCGAGAAGGAGGGTGGAGACGGAGAACAGGAGGGCAAGGATCGTTTTCATCTGGGCTCGTGACTCGGGGGTGTGGATGGCGTGCCGGAAACCGTTTCCACCCGATGGGAAGAAATCTCCGGGTGGGGCCGGGAAGGAGCCCGCCGCTTCCGGGGATATTGGCCGTTCCCCTTGGCGGAGGTGCCTGCTCCGACTCCACGCGAACGAGGTTATCAAATTCCCTAAGAGGTGTAAACGCAAATGCGTTATGCTTCTCGGGCGAAAGGGATCTTCCGCCCTCTTTGACCGAATTTTAAAATTTTTGAGAAATCCCTCCAGGAACCGGCTGTTTTTTGATAAAAATGGCATCCGGTGTTGGACTTGATCTTCCCCAGGGGTTAATGGTTGCCCCCGGTGTCGCCCCCGAACTCACATGGACGATCGCATCAGCTCATCTCCTGCCGCCTCCCCGGCCTTTGGCCGCGGATCGTGGACTTTGATTTTCGGAATCTCCCTTGGTCTGGGATCGGCGGTCCCGGAATTGGGAGCCCAAGCCCCCGAGGCGGGGGCCTATCCCGTCGATCCGGTGGCGGCCGCGGGGATGACTTCCGGCCTGCCGAACGGGGTCACCGCCCGGCAGGCGGAGATGATGCAGGTCCGCACCTCCGCCCAAGGAGCGCAGGGCGACGCGGCGGCCGCCTCGCTCGCCCGTTCGGCCGACGAGTCGATCGAAGAACGGAACCGTTCCATCGCGCTGGAAACGGCGCGCACCAACAAGGCGATCAAGGAACAGATGCGCAACCGCCTCAAGTTCGAATCCGCCTCGGCCCAGCAGCAAAAGGTGACGGCCAACGACATGTCGACCTGGCAGCAGAACGGTGGCGTCCGCGTCGAGCGCAACGTGCCCGATGCGTTCATCACCTCTCTCATCGCGGAGGAAGAGCAGGCCGCGGCCCGCGCCGCGGCGAGCGGGGAGAAGAAACGTTTTTCCCTCTTCGGCGGTGATGACGAACCCGACGACGGCGGTCTGCTCGGCGGGATTCGCGCGCCACGGCTACCCTTCATGGGTGGCGGAGGAGGGGGTGGGGGAGACATGGCAGCTCCGGCCTCTACGCCGCCGAGCGACAACAGCGAGCCGGTCTTCGCCAACAGTGGTGCCTCCCCGCGGTCGGCGGCTCCGGCGTCCTCCGCTCCGTCGGCGGCTCCGGCAAAGCCCGGCGTGGTGCCGATGATTTCAGGGGCGGCCCTCGTCGATGGGCGCGCTCCGGCCGTGCCGGCGTCTGCCTCCGGCAACGGGACGCCCGCACCGGCACCCACCGTCTCGTTCGCCGACAGCACGCCCGATCCCGGGCGGAAAAAGCCCGGCTTGTTCTCGCGCCTCGGATCTGACGCGGAGGAAGAGGAGTCCCTCGTCCCCACTTCGAGCGGCAGCAGCGGTGGCGGCGGATTTTTCGGCTTCGGGAAGAAGAAAGCGGAGCCCCAGCTCGGCGGCATCGACGCCAGCCTGTTCCCCGAGGGATCGGTCGATCAGGCGCCCCGCGGCAGACCTCTCGCCGGAGGAGCGACCGTGGCCGACGTCGTCGCCGATGTCGCGGCGGAGCCTTCCTCGACGGGCCAGGTCCTGTTGCCGGGCCAGACGGTGGAGAAATCCCGCGGCTTCTCCATGCCGAAGCCGACCCTCTCGATGCCCTCGTTGCCCAAACCGGGCGGATCGGGTGGAGGCGGGTCGATCTCGACCGGCACCTATGTCGTGGCGAGCACCTCCCAGTTCATGGTCTACGGCGCCGACCAGATGCAATCCGAGATCCGCGCCCTGCCCGCGGGCACCTCCGTGATGGTGACGAAACCGGGCGAACAGTGGTCCGGCATCCAGCTCTCCGACGGCACCCAGGGGGTCGTGCAGAACAAGAACCTTCGTCCTTCGTCGGGCGGAGGGGTCGCCTCGGGTGGCGAATTTGCGACGGGACAGTGATCGCCTTTTCGCGTATGGGTTCCCTTTTCTCGATCGATGCGCGCCATTCTCCCTTTCCTCTTCCTCGCCGTCATTCCTGCCGCTCGAGCCGGTGAGACCATCACCGTCTCCGGCACCGAGTACCGCAACGCGGAGTGGACCGAAGTCAGCCGCGAGGGGCTCATCTACAAGACCGAAGAAAGCGCCTATGTCACGCTGCCCTGGAGCGGGGCGACCCCCGCGCAGATCTCGGGGGCGCGTGCGAAAAAGCCGGTGGCCTTCGACAACGCCCTCTACGACGCGCATTACGTGAAGGGCACCGTCTTCCAGGTGAAGCCCGACGGCGTCATCATCCAGGTCGAGATCCCCGACGAACACAAGGACGTCGGATACAAGGACGGAGCGAAGATCCTCGAGAACGGCCTCGTCATCGTGAAGGATCTCCCGACTTCGATCCCGCAGGGGGAAGGGGTGCCGATCGAGATCGTCGCGCACAAGCGGGGCACCTTCACCTTCGACCTCGCCATCGCGGTGAAGGAGATCCCCCTGCTGACCGTGGCGAAGCCGCTCTGGGCGATCGAGCAGGAATGGAAGAACCAGCAGGGTCAGGCGATGCATGCACGGCTCATCGCGGTGAAGGAGAGCAAGGGCATGTTCGAAAAAGGAGGCAAGCGCTTCATCTACGATCTGACCCAGCTCGACGCCGACGGGCAAAAGCGCGCCGCCGAGGTCGCCGAAAAGCTGGCGGGCTTTCCGATTCCGTGAGAATTCTTGAATCGGATCGGCCCGATCCGCTATTCTCGGGCTCATGCTGCTCCGCCCCGTCCTCGCTTTCGCCCTGCTCGCTCCCCCGTCGCTCGCCGCCGCCCCGACGAAAGAGGAGGTGATCGAAGCGATGAAGCGCGCCACCGCCGCCTTCGTGGAAAAGGCCGCGGTCGAGGGCGGCTTTGTCTATTACGTGACCCTCGACGGACGCCGTCTCGGCGAGGGCGAGGCCACCGCCACCGAGATCTGGGTGCAACCGCCCGGCACGCCTGCCGTCGGAGAAGCGTTTCTCGATGCCCATGAGGCGACGGGAGACGAATCCTACCTCGCCGCCGCGCTCCGGTCCGGCAAGGCCCTCGCCTACGGGCAACTCGAATCCGGCGGCTGGCGGAATTCGATCGACTTCGATCCCGCCGGTCCACGGATCGACCAGTATCGCAACGGCAAGGGGAAGGGGAAAAACTTCTCCACCCTCGATGACGACATCACCCAGGCCGCCCTCGGATTTTTGTTCCGGCTCGAGGCCGCCGCTCCCGGGAAAGAACCCGCCGTCCGCGACGCGATCGATCATGCTTGGCCGCGATTGCTCGCCGCACAATTCGCGAACGGGGGATTCCCCCAGGGTTGGACCGGGCCCGTGCCGGATCGTCCGGTGGTGAAGGCCTCGTTTCCCGCCTACGACTGGCGCACGGAAGGCCGCATCAAGGAATACTGGAACGAATACACCCTCAACGACGGCATGGCCCTGACCATGACCGAGACCCTCCTGCGCGCCCATCGGTTCGGACAAAAGCCCGGGGCGCTCGAGGTGTTGAAACGTTTCGGAGAGTTTCTCCTGCTCGCGCAGTTGCCCGATCCGCAGCCCGCCTGGGCGCAGCAATACGGTCCTGACATGCACCCCATCTGGGCGCGCGCCTTCGAGCCGCCGGCGGTGAGCGGACGCGAGTCGGAGGATGCCATGATCGCCTTGCTCCGGATCGCCGAAACCACCGGAGACGACCGTTTTCTCGCCCCCATCGTGCCGGCCGTGAAATACCTCGAGAGTTCGTTGTTGCCCGACGGGCGACTCGCGCGCTATTACGAGATCGGCACGAATCGACCGCTCTACATGCGGCGGAATGGCAAAGCCTATGAACTGACCAACGACGATGCCAACCTGCCCGACCACTACGGTTGGAAGAATCCGGCGAAGCTCGATCTGATCAAGAGCGCCTACCGGGCCCGGCTCGCGGGAAGGGCCGTCGATGAAGTCCTCGCCCCCGCGCCCGTCGGGGTGGCGGAGGTGGAGGGCGTGATCGCCGCGATGGATGCCGGCGGCCTCTGGATCACGACGCACGGTGGATCAGAGGAGCGGCTCGTCGGTCAGCCGAAGTTCGCCGAAGGCGAGCCCTATCTCTCCAGCGAACGTTTTGCCGGGAATCTCCGGATCTTGGCCGCTTGTCTGAAGGGGCTCTCCCGGTGACCCCGCGGGTGTCCGGGAGGCCCGGGCGTGGGATGCCGCCTCACCCCCGGAGGTCATAACAGATCAACCGCGGCGGATTGCCCTCCATGTCCTCTTCGTGCTGGGCGACATAGAGCAGGCCGCGGTGCAGGACGGGCAGCGACCAGGTCGCGCGGGCGAGGAAGAGCTGGGTGCGGTCGATCTCCTCGAAGCCGGCGGGCGTCAGCTTGAGGATCCCGAGGCTCCCGAATTCGCCGAGCGCCCAGGTGCGTCCATCGGCCTGGAGGAGGCTGCCGCGGAAATACTTCATGCGGTAGTCGCGACCTCCGGGGCCGGGGGTGGTGAACTCGGGATCGGCGCTCCAGTTTTCCTTCCCGGTGGCGACGGCGACGGATTTGAACAGGGCATCGGGCTCGTTGCGTCCGTGGAAACCGTAGAGATGCCCGTCGAGGAGCAGCGGCGTGGCCCAATGCAGGCCGAACTCCGGCGCCCGCCAGAGCTCCTCCCACTTTCCATCGGCGTTGAGTTTCAGCAACACACCGCCCTTGTCGTAGGAGGCGGAGATGAAAACGCGGTCGTCCCCCACCGCGAGGGGAGTCGAGCCGTTGACGCTCTCGTATTTTTCGGGCCGCCAGGGAAAGGCATCGAGCAGGGTGCCCGTCTCCGGATCGATCGCGAGGAGCCCCCCCACGGGTGGATCGCTGTCGTCGCCGGCGAAGACGAGGAGGCGGTCCTTCCCCTGCAGCTTCGTGATGATGGGCGAGGCGTAGCCGGCCTGCCAGGCGTGCTTCGTGCCCCACGCCAGTTTGCCGGTGGCGAGGTCGAA
>JALRFZ010000019.1 GCA_023253615.1 Verrucomicrobiales bacterium
CGCCATTGCTCCAGCGCCGCCTTCAGCTCGGCCGCCTTTTCCGGGTGATCGGCCGCCACATTCCGGCTTTCGCCCGGATCGGAGGCGAGATCGTGGAGATCGACCCTGCCGTCCTCGTACCATTCGATCAGCTTCCAATCCCCGCGGCGCACCGCCGAGGCCGGCGTCGCGTGGTGATAATGGGGCAGGTGCCAGAAAAGCGTGTCGCGATCCCACGCTGCGGCCGGATCGCGGAGGAGCGGCGCGAGGCTCGCCCCGTCGAGCGCCGCCCCTTCCCCGGAAGAAACGCCGGCCAGATCGAGAAAGGTCGCCGGCAGATCCATCGTCACGGCCGGCGTCCCGCAGACCGTGCCGGGCGGCACGAGGCCGGGCATCCGCACGATCGCCGGCACCCGGATGCCACCCTCGTGGAGCGTGCCTTTTTCACCCCGAAGCGGCGCGTTGGAGGTGTAGACCGCCCCTCTCTGGTCGTGGACGAGGCCGCCGTTGTCGGAGACAAACACGATCATCGTCTTTTCCGAGAGCCCGAGGCGGTCCACCGCCGCGACGATCCCGCCGACACTCGCGTCGAGTTCCTCGAGCAGTCCCGCATACTCGGGCAGGCAGGGAAAACCGGGCACCTTCGCTTTCGCGCGATACTTCGCGAGGAGCTCCGGCGTGGTCGAGAGCGGGATGTGCACCGCATAGTGCGAGACCTGCAGGAGGAACGGCTCTCCGCGATGCGTCTCGATGAAGGCGACCGCTTTTTCCGTCAGAAACGCCGCCGTCCGCCGTGGTCCGTCCGCGCCCGCCAGCTCGGCGGGCACGTCATGCTTTTGCAGCTCGAGCGCCGTCCGCCACCCTTGCTCGGCGGGGCCATGCCCCTTCCCTCCGAGATGCCATTTGCCGAAGTATCCCGTCGCATATCCCGCCGCGCCGAGCCGTTCCGCGATCGTCTCGACTTCGAGCGGCAACTGCAGCGGCACCGCCGGGTCGATCAGCTTCGCAAAAGGACGCCGGTGTCCGGGAATGTGCTGGGTGATGCCATGGCGCGCCTCGTGGCGGCCGCTCTGGAGATTCGCCCGTGTCGGCGAACAGACCGCGCCGGAGTAGAACCGGGTGAAGCGCATGCCTCCGGCGGCGAGCCGGTCGATCGCGGGAGTCTCGTGGTAGCGGTTGCCATAACAGGGCAGATCCGCCCAGCCAAGGTCGTCGGCAAGGATCACGATGAAGTTCGGACGCTCCTCCGCCCCAAGCGACGCCGCCAAACTCAAAAGGACGATGACAAACCCCCTGACCCACACGATTCGTTTCATGCAAGACTCTACTCCATTACGCCAACAACGTTTCCCTCTTCGACCTCTTTTTCCGCCGCCATGCTGCCCTCCACCGACGACCACGAAATCTCCCCCGCCGCCTACGCGATCCTGCGCCACGATCCCGATTCCCCGGAAGTGCGCCTGATCGATTGCCGCGAGGAAGACGAACACGCCCTCTGCCGCATCGAAGGCGCCGAGCTCATCCCCCTCTCCCGCTTCGGCGAGGAAGCGATGCCGAAGGTCATCCAATCCGGCGATCCCCGACCCGTCGTCGTCTACTGCCACCACGGGATGCGTTCGATGCACGCCACCCTTTTCCTGCGCCAGCAGGGCAAGCTCGAGACGTGGAGCCTCGCCGGTGGCATCGATCTCTGGTCGCGCCAGATCGATCCGGAAGTACCGCGTTATTGAAATCAAGCGGCGGGACGCCGCCCCTCCTCTACGCGTTCGAAGCGAGCTCCGCGCCCACCTCGAGGATCGCTTCGGCGAGACCTTTCCAATCCTCCCGGCTCGTTCCGGGGCCGCCGCTGACCCGAAGGACCCTACCCATCTCCTCGTAGTCCAGTCCCATCGCCATCATCACCGCGGAAGGGTTGCCCTTGCCCGCGCTGCAAGCCGATCCGGTCGAGACGGCGAAACCCCGTTGACTCAGCCGGGTGAGCCATTTCACGTTCTTCGCATGTGGCAGGACGAACATCGAGGTATTCCAGAGACGCGGCCCCTCCTTCGCGAGGAGACGCACCCCGCCTTCTTTCCCGATCCGCGCCTCGAACTCATCGCGCCACCCGGCCTGACATTCCCACAAAGGGGCGAGCGTCCCCTCATGGTGTTCCAGCAAAGCCGTGACCATCGCGGCGATGCCCGGCAGATCCTCCGTGCCCGCGCGGCGACCGTGCTCCTGCGGCCCGCCGACCAGTCCGTGAAAGGGCCGGTCGCCCTCGTCCTCCGGCAGGATGAGAAATCCCACGCCCTTCCCTCCTCCGAATTTGTGTCCGCTGCCCGTCACGTATCCGGCGTCACCGAGCCCGTCGGCCGGCCGTTTCCCGAACCACTGCGCCGCGTCGGTGTGGAAGGGGATGCCATGCTCCCGGCAGAAGTCCGCGGCCTCGCGCCAGGGTTGCAGGGCCCCCGTCTCGTTGTTCGCCGCCATCAGGGAGACCGCGCCGACTTCCCCTTTGCCGATCCACTCCTCCAGCGGCGCGAGATCGACCACACCCGTCGCGGCATCGGTCGGCAGGC
>JALRFZ010000051.1 GCA_023253615.1 Verrucomicrobiales bacterium
CCACGTCCGTCTGCGGGTCCGCCCCGACCACCTTGGCGGTGTATTCCTTCTTCTTGTCCGAAGGCAGCGTCACCTTGATCTCGTCGGCGTCGCCCACGACGTGGTTGTTTGTCAGGATGTAGCCGTCCGGAGAGATGACCACGCCCGAACCGAGGCCCTCTTCCTTGCGGTCGCCGCCCTCCTGCTGGCGCTCGAAGAAATCCTCCGGGATGTCCGGGAACATGCGGCGGAAGAGCTCCTCCTGCTGCGGATTGCGCTCGGCCGCCTCGACCGACTTCGAGGAAAAGATCGTCACCACCGCCGGCATCACCTTCGAGAGAGCCGGGGCATAGGAGGACACCGCGCCGACCTCGGCCGGAAGAGGATTCCTGTCGAGGGAGATCTTCTTCTCCAATTCGGAATACTTGATCTCGTCCGCCGTCAGCGGATGAACGAGGCCGGCGGCGAGCAATCCGCAGGCGAAAAGGGAGAGGTGGGGTTTTTGGATGGATTTCATTTGGCAGTAACGAGGAGTTATACGTCCGGCGACCGGCCACCGGCAAGGGGCAAATCCCGGATTGATGTTTGCCAATAGAGCGATGCGCCGCTAATGATCCGTCTAAATTTCTCATCCGCCCCTTCCGTATGCTCCCCCTCATCTCCGCGTCCCGGGCCGACGAGGCCACGCTCTCCCCCGCGGAGCTCTCGCGTTATGCCCGGCACCTCACCCTGCCCGAAGTCGGCGCGGAGGGACAGCGCCGCCTCAAGGCCGCACGCGTCCTCTGCATCGGCGCCGGAGGCCTCGGCTCGCCCGTCACGATGTACCTCGCCGCCGCCGGCATCGGCGAAATCGGTCTCGTCGATTTCGACCGCGTCGATCTCTCCAACCTCCAGCGGCAGATCCTCCACGACACCGCCGCCGTCGGCAGGCTCAAGACCGACTCCGCCCGCGACCGCCTCGCCGCCATCAATCCGGAAGTGCGCCTCACCGCGTTCGAAACGCGCTTCACCGCGGAGAACGCCGCCGCCATCGCGGAGCCCTACGACCTCATCATCGACGGCACCGACAATTTCTCCACCCGCTACCTCTCGAACGATCTCGCCGTCCTGACAAAGAAACCAAACGTCTACGGGTCCATCTACCGCTTCGAGGGCCAGGTCTCCGTCTTCGCCCCGCATCTCGGCGGTCCCTGCTACCGCTGCCTCTTTCCCGAACCGCCCGCGCCAGGGCTCGTCCCGGGCTGTGCCGAAGGCGGCGTCCTCGGCATCCTCCCCGGCATTGTCGGCGCGATGCAGGCGAACGAGGCCGTCAAACTCCTCCTCGGCATCGGCGAGCCCCTCGTCGGACGCCTCGTCCACTTCGACGCGCTTGCCTTCCGCTTCCGAGAGATCAATTTGCGGCGCGATCCCCATTGCGCCGTCTGCGGCGACCCACCCACCCTGACACACCTCCAAGACATCGAATTCCCCTGCGACATGACCCCTCCCTCACTCCCCGAAATCGACGTACACCAGTTGAAAATCCGTCTCGAACAGGAAAGCACCTTCATCCTTCTCGACGTTCGCGAGCCCGCCGAGATCGAGGTCGCCCGCCTCCCCGGTTCCGTGAAAATCCCCCTCGGCGAGCTCCCCGCCCGTCTCGACGAACTCGACCCCTCCCACGAGATCATCATCCACTGCAAGGCCGGCGGACGCAGCGCAAAGGCCCTGCAGATCCTCCTCGAAGCCGGCTTCTCCAACGCCTGCCACGTCCAGGGCGGCATCAACGCCTGGTCGAAGGAAATCGATCCCTCCGTGCCGCACTATTGATGGACCGTTGATCGGCCGATCCCCGATGGACTCCGATTCCCCGCCCCTCCTTTCCGAAGAGGTCGCCGGCCTCCTCGTCTGCCCGGTGACCGGTCAGCCGCTGCGTCCCGCCACCGGGGACGAGCTCCGCACCTGGACGCATCCCCGGCCCTTCGAGGCCGCCTTCGTCACCGCCGACGGCACGATCGCCTATCCCGTGCGGGAAGGCTTTCCCGTCCTCGTCGCCACCGAGGCGCTGCACCGCGCGTGAGCAGCCGGCGCCACGACACGACCGGATCTCCTCAAGAGCCGCAGCAGGATCCGCCGCTCTTCCCGACCCCGAGCTTTTTCAGCAGCATCTCCGCCGGGCAGAATCCCGTGAAGGCCGACTGGAACAGGTTGAAGCCGACAAACACCGTCAGCCAGATCCAATTCGGGTGAACGTAATGGGCCAAAGCCAGGCTCCCCAGCACGAGGATGCCCGCCATGGCACGGATGATGTTTTCGAGTTTCATGAGAGGTTGGGACGTCGTGGCGGAAGCGGCGTCAAAATTCTTATATCGCCATACGGTTATTTTTCAAGGAAAAAGTCCTGTTTGAGGGCTTCCCTCCCTCACCGCCTCCCCCGGAACATCTCCCGGAGCCGCACCATCGCGAGCGTGTCGAGGCGGCAGTAGGCGAGCAGTTGTGCCTCGATCTCGGCGCGGCGTTCCGGCGTCGTTCCCGGGGCGATCGCTTCCCGATAGGCCTCCACCGCCATCTCCCCGTCCGCCACGCCTTCAAGCGCGTCGTAGGAAAGGTCCGGGCACGCCGCCGGCAGCACCGCCTTGAGACTCCAGCTCCCGTGCTGGCTGGGATCGTAGAAATGCGCCTTCGCGATCGGGAGCAGATCGACGAGCCGGTCCGCGATCGCCGCCAGCGCCCGAGCCAGATCCGGGAAGCGCTGCCCCAGTTCCCGCAGCACCCGGCCCTCGAAACCGGCATTGTAGACAAACACGGGCCCCTCGCTGCCGACCGCTTCGATCAGCGCCACCGCGAGGGATCGCGTCGGGTCCGCCCCGCTCAGATCCAGAAAGGCCTCGTGATGCATCGTCCCATCCGCCTCGACCCGGTGCAGGCTGTACTGAAAGGGAATCTGCTGGTAGGGACGCGTGTTTTTCCATTGCGGCACCGCCAGCATCACCGTCTCGAAATCGAGGAACCAGGCCGGGAATCCGTGGCCCGACAAGGCAGCCGCCGCACCGGCCGCATCGAACCAGGTCTCGCCCGAGACCGTCACCTCGCGGACGTGGTTCTGGGTATCGGTCAGGAGCAGATCCGGCACCTCGCGCAGGTCGGTGATCCCGAGCGCCTCGATCGCCGTCCGGCGCGCCGGGCTCAG
>JALRFZ010000111.1 GCA_023253615.1 Verrucomicrobiales bacterium
CCTCCCCCCGCGATCGCATCGGCCACTATGGATCGAAGATCTTCACCGAAGCCGTCTCCGACTATGCCTGGATGCCCGTCTACGCGATGGTCGGCGGCGGGATGCCCGTCGGCGAACTGCCCGAAGTGCAGGGCCGCGGACGGACCGGACTCGGTGTCGTGCGCAGTTTCCTCGACGTCAAGGCCGCCGGCCCCGTGAAGGTGAAACTCACCGGCAAACTCGCCGATCTCGAGCTCTTCCTCGGCGAGACCGAGATCCCCCTGCCCGACCAGGGCGGTGAGACGGAAATCGTCCTGGAAATCAAAGAGCCCGGCAAGCAAAAGCTGACCGTCGTCGGCCTGAAAGGCTCCGGCCTCGACACCTTCACCCTCGAAGTCCTCGAAGACGCCGCGAAAGCGGGGCTTTTGCAGGTGAAGGAATTTTGATACACCTTGACCCAGTCCCCTCTGCGCTCATCGGAGGAAATCTGAGTCCATCTGCGCTAAAAAAAGAAATCCAACGCAGATTTTCGCTGATGAAACACAGATGTCCGCGGATTGAGATCCTCTGAACCTTTTACCTTTTACCTTCCCACCTTTTACCGGGGCGCAGCCCCCTCGGCCATGAAAATCTCCCACCTCCTCCCTGCCGTCGTCCTCGCGACTTTCGCCATCTCTCTCGTCGCCCAGCAAAAGGGACAGAAAAACGCGCCCAAGCTCAAGTGGCGCATCCAGCAACTCCACAAGGACAACAACGAAGGTCTCGCCCTCGGTGACATCAACGGAGACGGCAAGACCGACATCACCGCCGGCGAGTTCTGGTATGCGGCACCCGACTTCAAGCCGCAGCCCCTGCGCAAGATCTCGCCCTTCGGCGTGGATTACATGCAGAACAGCTCCGAGCACCTCCACGACATGGACGGCGACGGAGACCTCGATGTCGTCACGATCGCCTTCACCGAGCAGAACCTGATGTGGTATGAAAACCCCGGTGCCGGCAACTACGGTGCGGATGGATGGAAAGGCCACGTCCTCGTCGACACCGCGGTCAAGGCCAACGAGGCCGCCTTCATGCACGACATCGACGGCGACGGCACGCCCGAGTGGATCACGAACTCCTGGGTCCCGGCGAACGAGATGGCCATCTACCGCCTCGTCCGCGGCGAAGACAAGAAGGTGAAAGCCGAGAAACACCTCGTCGCCGAGAGCGGCAACGGCCACGGGATGGGCTTCGGCGACATCAACGGCGACGGCAGGACCGACATCCTCTTCGGCAACGGCTGGTACGAGTGCCCGGCGGACGGCCCGTATTCCGGCCCGTGGAAGCTCCGCCCCGACTTCAAGCTGCCCCATGCGAGCTGCCCCGTGCTCATCCTCGACCTCAACGGCGACGGACGGAATGATTTCATCTACGGCAACGGCCACAACTACGGCCTCTACTGGTATCAGCAGCTCGAGCCCCAGTCCGACGGCTCCACGACCTGGCGCGTCCACCACATCGACGACAAGTTCTCGCAGGCCCACGCCCTCGCCTGGGAGGACATCGACCAGGATGGCAAGCCCGAACTCATCACCGGCAAGCGTTATTACGCCCACTCCGGCAAGGATCCCGGCGCGAACGACAACATCACCGTGCAATACTACGACTGGCATCCCGAGACCCTTTCCTGGACCAAAAACATCATCAGCGATGCTCCCGCCGGCCAAGGTCCCGGCATCGGCCTGCAGATCCGCACCGCCGACCTCGACGGCAACGGCTGGACGGATATCGCCGTGCCCGGCAAGAGCGGCACCCACATCCTCTTCAACGAAGGCCTGCCCAAAGAGGGTTGAGGCGGCGACGGAAGAGGGTTTGATGCGGGACCAGACAGGATCATGAGCGACGATCCCCAGCCCCAGGGCGAGCCGATTCCGGAGGTGCTGCACTCGTTCTATGAAGAGCGGCCCTTCCTCACCTGCACGCGCTGCGGCGAATCGCTCGCCGATTTCGAGGACGGCTACCGGATTTCGAAGAATTTCAAAAAGGGTGAAGTCCTCATCGAATACGCCCTCTGCATGCCCTGTCTCATGCGCATGCTCGAGGAATCGTCGGAGGAATCGAAGCGCAATCTCGAACAATTCCACGCCGATCATCATCGCGACGTGACCGGCTTCGAGGATTGCGCCTTCTGCGAAAAGACGCGGGCGGACGTACGCGACGAGGAATTCGGCATCGCGGGCGTCTGCCAGGGAGATCGCATGATGGACAGCGCCATGATCTGCATCGATTGCACGGAGGCGATGCACGCCGTCCTTTCCGAGGAGACGACCCGCACCTGGCGCCGCTTCCGCGAAGAGAATTTCCCCGGCGTGCCCGGCGATTTCGAGCCCTTTCCCGGCGAACGGCTCACGAAAGTATCCAGCTGAAGCGCCGGCGGCGGACGTATTCTCTGCTTGCGAAAGGGCGGCGCGGACCGGAAACGTTGCCGTGCGCCCTTCGCGCCCGCTCCGATGCGTCCGCCCGCCCTCCTTCCATCGCTCCGCCATGCCCTGCGCATGGCCGCGTCCGGGCCGGGCCGTCGCGGCGGGCCCGTCTTTGTCGCCGCGCTCGCGTTGTCCGCCTGCCAATCGGTGTCTCCGCCCGATGCGAATGACCATGCCAGCGTGAAAACCCCGCCGCACTGGGTCGCCGGCCCCACCTGGACGGCGGCGCACCCGGCCGATTCCGATTGGGTCACCGCCTTCCGGTCACCCGGTCTCGATGCCTTTGTCGAAAAGGTGCTGGCGGAGAACAAGGATCTCAAGGCCGCCCGCGCCCGGATCGAGGTGACCGAGGCGAACGCCCGCATCATCGGAGCCGATCTCTATCCGCAGCTCCAGGGCGGTTTTTCGGGACAGCGAGACTTGCAGAATTTCATCGGACTGCCCCTGCCGGGAGCTCCTCCGGGCGAGATCCTTTCCTCCCGCAGCAACCGTTTCGGCCTTTCCCTGAACCTGAGCTGGGAGATCGACCTCTGGGGCCGCATCCGGGCGGCGAAGCGGGCCGCCATCGCCGACTTCGAGGCCTCCGCCTTCGATCGTGCCACCGCCGAGCTGTCGCTGGCGGGCCAGGCCGCGAAGACCTGGTTCGCCCTCGCCGAAGCACGCGATCAGGTCGCCCTCGCCCGCTCCGCGATCGCCACCTTCTCCGAGACGGAGACGGCGATCCGCGAGCGTTTCGAGCAGGGCATCGCCGACAACGGACAGAGCACCGCCTCGCAGTTGCTGCTCGCCAGCGGAGATGTCGCCGCCGCGAGGGAGCGTCTCGCCGCACGGCAGGAGATGGAGGGTCGGGCCGCCCGTCTCCTCGATCTTCTCGCCGGATCCTATCCCGACGGCAAGAGCGGCACCTCCGCCCTGCTCCCCGAGCTGCCGGGAAAGGTGCCCACCGGATTGCCCGCGACCTTGCTCGACCGGCGTCCCGATCTCGCCGCCGCCGAGCGCCGCATCGCCGCGGCCGACCAACGGCTGCTCGAGGCGAAACGCGCCCTCCTCCCCGCGATCAGCCTCACCGGCAGCTTCGGCAGCGCCAGCGAGGATATCGGCGAAATCCTCTCGGGCGACTTCAGCATCTGGAGCGTGGCGGGAAATCTCGCACAGCCGATCTTCCAAGGCGGGCGTCTCCGGGCCAACATCGATCGCCGCGGCTCCGAGCTCGAACTGGCCGCGAGCGAGTTCGAGCAGGCCGCCCTCACCGCCTTCGGCGAAGTCGAGAACGCGCTCGCCGCCGAGACCTTTCTCACCCGCCGCGTCGACGCCCTCGCCGAATCCTCGCGCCTCGCCCTCGAGGCCTACCGCCGCTCGCTCGAGGAATTCGAACTCGGCACCGGCGACGTCCTCACCGTGCTCGCCGCACAGCAGCGCCTCTTCACGAGCCGCTCGCAATGGCTCGCGGTCCGACGCGAATGTCTCGACAACCGCGTCGATCTCCACCTCGCCCTCGGCGGCAGCTTCCGTCCCGCCTCCGCCCCCGCGGAAAAGACCACCGGCCCGTGAGGTCGCGGGCCATCGCGGAAAATCAGATGCTCTTTGCGTTTGTCATCGGGCGAACGTGACCGGATACTGCGGGATTCTTTGGAAATGAGGAGAATCCGCTGGCTGTTGAAGCGGGCCGTCGCCGGAATCGGCGGTTTTGTCAGGGAGAACACGATCGATCCCCTGCCGATCCGTCATGGCTTCCGCGGATACCGTCTCGCCGACGTCCGCGGGGACGCCGCCTCGGGTCTGAATGTCGCGCTGCTCTCTTTTCCACAGGGCATGGCCTACGCCGCCATCGCCGATCTGCCCGTCCAATACGGCATCGTCTCGGGGGCCGTCGCGTCGATCATCGCCCCGCTCTTCGCCGGCTCGCGCCACACCATCCTCGGCCCGACGAATGCGACGGCCTTCCTCCTCTTCGCCCAGTTCGCCGCCTTCACCGCCGCCGACCGGCTTTTCTACCTGCCCCTCCTCGTCCTCTTCACCGGCATCCTCCTCGTCGCGGGCGCGCTCTTCCGGGTGGGCGAGCTCATCCAATACGTGAGCCGCTCCGTCGTGGTCGGCTACATCACCGGGGCCGCCGTGCTGATCATGGCGAACCAGCTCGGCACCCTCCTGGGCATCGCCCGGCCGGAGACGCCCTCCGATGCTCCGAAGACCTTTTTCACGATCCTGCAGACCACCCTCTCCTCGCTCGATGCGCTGCAATGGCAGGCCGCGGCCCTCGCCGGGGCGACCTTCGCGCTCTGGTCGCTGCTGACCCTGCGCCTGCCGAAGCTGCCCGTCTTCGCGATCGTCCTGGTGGTGATGTCAGGGATCTACGGGCTGCTCCATCAGTTCGCCGGGTGGAATCTCGCGACCTTCACCGCCTTCTCCCTCGCCGACCTCGCCCCGCGCCTGCCGGAGATCGGGCCGCGTGGTTTCTTCTCCGACGTGAGCCGTCTCATCGGCATCGCCTTTTCCCTCGCCTTCCTCGCCGCCCTCGAAAACTCGGTGATGTCGAAGACCCTCGCCAGCCGCGTCGGCGACCGCCCCGACGTGAACCAGGACATGCTCGGCGTCGGCATGGCCAATCTCGCCAACGCCTTCACCGGCGGCATGCCCGCGTCGGGCTCTCTGACACGCTCGGCCCTCAATTTCTCGAGCGGTGCGATCTCGCGTCTTTCCAGCATCATCAGCGGACTGCTCTGTCTCGCCGCCCTCGTCCTCCTCGGAAAATACATGGGGCTCGTGCCCAAGCCGGTGCTGGCCGCCCTCGTCGTCTGCATCGCCATCTCCGTGATCAACCGCCACCACATCCGCATCTCCCTCGCGGCCACGCCGGAGGACGCGGCGGTGTTGTTGACGACCTTCGTCGCTTCGCTCCTCCTCCCGCTGAACGTGGCGATCTTCCTCGGGGTGGGCATCTCCATCATGCTCTACCTGCGCAACGCGAGCCGCCCCTACCTCGCCGAATACGAATTCTCCGAGGAGGGCGAGCTCGTCGAAGCCGACAAGGGACGGCGGGAGATCCCGGCCATCTCCATCGTCCACGTCGAAGGCGATCTCTTCTTCGGCGCCGCGGAGCTGTTCCGCACCCAGATCCAGAAAACCTCGCTCGATCCGGCCTTGAAGGTCATCATTCTCCGGCTCAAGAACGCGCGCCATCTCGATGCCACCAGCGTCGTCGCACTCGAGGAACTGGTGCAATACCTCCGCAGCCACGACCGCCACGTCATCCTCAGCGGCGCGCCCAAGGACGTCTACCGCGTCCTGAAAAATGCCGGATCCGTCGAGGTGATCGGTCGGGAGAACATTTTCGTCAACCACCCCCGCAACCCGAATCTCTCCACCCGCCAGGCCCTGAAACGGGCGCAGGAACTGCTGGGAACCGAAGAGGCGGATATCCGGATCTTTTTCGATCCTACAAAAAAGACAAACTGACACCCTCCGCCGCGTCCCATGCCGATGTGCCCGCACCGCCTTCCCGCCCTCCTCGCCGCTCTCGCCGCGGCCGGCGCCCCTTTTCACGGTGTGTCCGTCAGGGCGGAGGAGGCTCCGTCGCCCGTCATCGCCGTCGTGGCCGAGGCGGCCAACGGCGTCGTCCGCGAGTTCCGCCTCACCGGCACCGTCTCGGCAAGGCGCGAGGCGCGTCTCTCGTCGCGGACGGACGGACTTGTCGCGGCGGTGCTCGTCGATGAAGGCAGCCTCGTCGAACCCGGGGAGGTCCTCGCCACCCTCGATACCCGGCTGGCGGAGATCAATCTCGAGATGATCCGCGCCGAGATCGCCCAGGCCGAAGTCGAGCTGTCCGAGGCGAAACGCCGGGAAGAGGAGGTGCGCGAGATCAGCCAGACCGGCGGCTTCGCCAAATCCGAGGCCGACACCCGCAAGACCGCCGTCCGCATCCGCGAGGCCGCCTTGCGCCGCCTGCAGGTGAGGGCGGAGGAACAGACCGAACTGATCGAGCGCCACCGCCTCATCGCGCCCTTCGGCGGCGTCATCAGCGAAAAGATCGCCGAGGAGGGCGAGTGGGTCGAGACCGGCACGCCCGTGGTGCAGCTCGTCGAGACCGAGAACGTCCGCTTCGATCTCCAGGTGCCGCAGGAATTCCTCGCCCGCGTCGCCGCGATCGAGCGCATCCAGGTCTATCTCGACGCTTTTCCCAACAAGCCCCTCGGGGCCACCGTGCAGGTGATGGTGCCGGTGAAGGACACGGTCTCGCGCACCTTTCTCACCCGGCTCAGCCTGGAGGATCCGGAGAAGCTCTCCGCCCCCGGGATGTCGGGCACCGCCGTCGCCAGCTACCGCACCGATCAGGCCGCCAGCGTGCGCATCCCCCGCGATGCGGTGGTCCGCTTTCCCGACGGCACCGCCAAGGTCTGGATCGTCGTCGGCGAAGACGGGAATGAAAAAGTCGTCTCCCGCAAGGTGCGCACGGGCGGCACTCTCGGCGAATTCACCGAGATCACCGAGGGCCTCGAGGGTGGCGAACGCGTCGTGTTGAAAGGGAACGAAGGGCTGCGCGAGGATCAATCGGTGAAGGCGAGCCTCGGGAAGATCGCCGGTCAAGGGGGCTGAGGAGCGGGAATGATCGAGCGCATCCTCAACCACGGCACTCTCGTCACCGTCGTGGTGGCCATGCTCCTCCTTCTCGGGATCGTCGCGGCGACCCGGGTGCCGGTGCAGATGATCCCCGATCTCGACACGCGCGTCATTTCCGTCGAGACGCGCTGGCCCGGAGCTACCCCGCAGGATGTGGAGAAGGAGATCCTCGTCGAGCAGGAGGATTACCTGCGCGGTCTCCCGAACCTGAAACGCATGACCTCGCTCGCCACCACCGGAGGTGCGGAGATCGAGCTCGAATTCCCCTTCGGCACCGATCCGAACGAGACCATGCTCCTGGTGAACAACGCCCTCAGCCAGGTGCCGTCTTATCCCGAGAATGTCGACGAGCCCGTCCTCAGCACCGACTCGTTTTCCTACAATCCCTTCATGTCCTTCCGCATCGTGCCGGAGCCCGGGAATCCCAGGGGGCACGATGTGAACGCCCTGCGCGACTTCGTCGACGACAACATCCGCCCCGCCCTCGAGCGGATCGACGGCGTCTCGCAGGTGCGTCTCGGCGGCGGCGCGGAAAGGCAGATCCGCATCCGCGTCGATGCCGCGAAGCTGGCCGAGCGGAACATCACCCTCGCCGAGGTCCGCGACGCCATCCGCGCGCGCAATGTGGATGTGTCGGGCGGCGATCTCGACAGCGGGAAACGCCGCTACCTCCTGCGCACCGTGGGCCGCTTCGACCGGGTCGAAGAGCTGCGGGATCTCATCCTCGCGCGACGCGGCGACGCCATCGTACGCCTCGGGGAGGTGGCCGAGGTGGAGCTGGGGCTCGCCGAGCTGCGCAACCTCTCCTACTCCGACGGCGACGCGAACATCCGCGTCAGTCTCGTGCGCCAGACCGGCTCGAACGTCATCGCGATCAAGGAGGCCGTCCTTCCCGAGATCGCGCGGCTCAACCGCGACCTCCTCGGTCCAGAGGGCCTGCGGATGCAGGTGAGCAACGACGATGTCCTCTACGTCGAGGATTCCGTGAGAAACGTCGTGCAGAACATCGTCATCGGCGCGCTTCTCGCCGCCCTCGTCCTGCTGCTCTACCTGCGATCAGGCACCGCCACCCTCATCGGCATGACCGGCATGCCCGTGTGCATCGTCGCCGGCTTCATCGGACTCCTCGTCCTCGACCGCACCATCAACGTCATCTCCATGGCCGGCATCGCCTTCGCCATCGGCATGACCGTCGACAACACCATCGTCGTGCTCGAGAGCATCGAGATCGAAAGGCGCAAGGGCAAGAGCCGCTTCGAGGCGGCCCGCGACGGAACGCGCAATGTCTGGACCGCCGTCCTCTCGGGCACGATGACGACGGTGCTCGTCTTCCTGCCGCTCCTCTTCGTGAAGGAGGAGGCCGGACAGCTCTTCTCCGACATCGGCATCGCCATTTCCTCCTCCATCCTCGTCTCCATGCTCGTCGCCGTGACCGTCGTGCCGGTGGCCTATGCGAACCTGCCCGAAGGCAAGGGCGCCGACGACCTGCCTCCCGCCCGGCGCCAGATCCTGCTGCTCCCGCTCGGCTGGATCCTCGCGAAAGCCTGGCGGCGGCGTCTCTGCCTCGCGCTCTCCCTCACCGTCGCCGTAGGGGCCTTCGTCATCCTGACGCCGCCGGCCGAATACCTGCCGGAAGGGGAAGAGGCGAAATCCTTCTCCACCCTGATCGCCCCGCCCGGCTACAGCCTCCTCGAGATGGACCGCATCGCCCTCGAGTTGCAGTCCGAGACCCTCCCCGCCCTCGAGGGCGATCCCGCCGACTTCGATTCGGGCAAGGATCGGATCCCCGCCCTTTCCCGCATCACCTTCATCGTCGAGCCCGAGACGATACGGGTCATCGCCGTGACCAGGAATCCCAAGCACATCGACGCCTTCATGGATCTGATGAACGAGCGCCTGCGCCGCTATCCCGGGATGCGCGCTTTTTCGACACGGGGCTCCATCATCTCGAGCAACGATGGCGGCACCCGCGCCGTCGCCCTCGACATCAGCGGTGGCGACCTGCCCGGTCTTTATGCCGCCGCCACCGCCGTCTACCGCAAGGCGGAAGAGGTCATCGAAGACGCCCAGATCAACTCCGTGCCTTCCTCGCTCGTCCTCGGCCAGCCCCTCCTCGAGATCCGGCCGCGCTGGGAGCGACTCGAGGAGCTGGGCTTCGGCACCCGCGATTTCGGCTTCGCCGTGGCCGCTCTCGGCGACGGAGCCTTCGTCGATGAGTTTTATCTCGACGACGACAAGATCGACATCTTCCT
>JALRFZ010000141.1 GCA_023253615.1 Verrucomicrobiales bacterium
CTTGTTCCAGCCGTAGTTGACGGCGAGCTTGAAGCCCGAGATCTCCATCAGTTGCATGCGAAGCCCGTCTATCGCCGAGAGGGTCAGGTTTCCGTGGGAGATCGTGGTGCCGAACGGGCTTTCCTTCGCGGCCCGCTCGACGTCGACGTGGATCCACTGGTCGTCACCCGTCAGGGCGGCGAACGCATCGATGTCCTCCGTCCGATGCGCCGCCGAGAGTGTGACCCGCAACCGGGCCGAGCCCCTGGGCACGGTGGGATAACGGATCGCGGGGACGAGGAAACCACGTTCCTGCAAGGCGGTCGAGGCGGCGAGGGCGGCTTCGTTTTCGCCGAGGATCACGGGAATGATGGCGCTGGGGGAGCCGGGCAGGAAATGCTCACGATGAGCGGCGAGAATGGCGCGGAGATCCTCTCCCCGGGTCCCGCAGATGAGGTCGAGGGCGCCGCCAATCGTCGCGGCGAGGGCCGGGGAGGGGGCGGTTGAATAGATGAAACTGCGGGCCCGGTTCACGAGCAAATCGACGACCGGGCGCGAGGCGCAGAGGTAACCTCCGGAAAGCCCCGCCGCCTTGCTGAAGGTGCCCATCTGGAGATCGACGCGTCCCTCCAAACCCAGTGCCGCCGCGAGACCGCGTCCTTGCGGTCCGAGCACCCCGAAGGCGTGCGCCTCGTCCAAAAGGAGAAGGGCATCATGGGCGTCCTTCAGATCGCAAATCCCCGCGAGCGGGGCGAGATCTCCGTCCATGCTGAAGACCGACTCGGTCACGACCAGCACCCGCGTGTTTCCTCCGCGCTTTTCCGCGGCCCAGCGGAGATGGCTGGCGAGACGGTCGAGGTCGTTGTGGGGAAAGACCCGCATCGTCGCCCCGCTGAGACGCGCCCCGTCGATGAGGGAGGCGTGGCAGAGTTTGTCGAGGATGACGATGTCGTCCTTCCCGCAGAGGGCGGGGATCGTGCCGGTCGCGGCCGCGAAGCCCGAGGTGAAGGTGAGGGCGGCTTCGGACCGCTTCAGGGCGGCGAGTTTTTCCTCGAGTTCGAGGTGGGCGGCCATCGTCCCGCAGACGAGACGCGAGGCACCGGAGCCGGCCCCGAGCCGACCGATGTGGGTTTGATAGAGCGATTTCAGCGCTTCGTCATCGGCGAGGCCGAGGTAGTCGTTCGACGAGAAATTCAAGCAGGTCCCGGCTCCCGCGAGCGAGACGGATCTTCCCTGCGGGGAATCGAGGCGGCGCAGCCGTCGGCGAAGTCCCGAGGACTCGAGATCGCGCAACTCGTCTCGCGGATCGCGCATCAGCGGCGGCCTTTGTCCTTCGATCCGAGAAAGCGGGTCGTGTCGAGCAGATCGACGGCCTGCTGGAGGGCGCGGTCCTGCAGCGGCGGGCGGTCCCACGGCGTCGGTTTGTTCTGACTGAGGAGGAGGTAATAGTCGATCTCCGGATCGGTCCCGGCGACGAGGGCGGCTTCGTTCATGCGGGGGCGCTCTTTCTGCACGAGAAATCCGGCGAGCGGTTTGCCGCCATCGACCGCCCGGAACAGGTCGGCTTTTGCTTTTACCGGGGTCGGAGTGACGAGGTCGGGCTTGATCCCGGTCCGGAAGATCGAGGTGTCGTCCTCCAGTACGACCTCGGCGATGGCGTAGCGGAGGATGCGATCCTCGCCGAGCGGCACATCGCGGTATTCCACGGCGAGACCGGGCGTTTTTTCCCCAATGACGAGGCAATCGGTCTGGCGCTTCAGCACGGCCGCGATGATCTCCCCCACATTCCCCGTTTCGCGATCGACGAGGAGGATGGTCTCGAGCCGGCAACTGTCCGCCTCGGGCGCGGAGACGAAGAGGGTGGGACGGTCGTTGCCGGGACGACGGATTTTGAAAAGCAGTTCATTCGGCGGACGGAAGCGGCTGAGGATGCGCGAGGCGATCGAGAATTCGGCCTGCGCCTGGGGAGAGCGGAGATCGAGGATCAAATGGGTGATCGCCTTCTCCGCCTGGAACTCTTTCAAAGCGGCATCGAATTGCCCGATCTCCTCCTCGGTGTAGCGGCCGAAACGCACGTAGCCGACGGCCTCATGGGCACGGGCGTGGTGAAAACCGAAGGGCGAATCCCGCTCCGACCTCGTGCGTTCGGTCAGCAGCATCGCCCCGAAGTCGAGACGCTCCAGCAGCCCTTGCAGCGCGGCGCGGTTCACTTCGAGGGGGTCGAGATCTTCCTCCTGGATGTAATCGTTCGTGAGGAGGCGGAAGGCTTCCTGCAACGCCGCCTGATCCAGCGTATCGACGAGCGTGCCCAGGGGTGGCGCGGGCCTTGGGGCCGTCGTGACCACCTTGGGGGCCGGAGCGGCGGGCGGAGTTTCGGGCGTCTCCTGCGCGACGGCAAACGTGGCGGAGCAAAGCAGCGTGGGGAGAAGGCCTCGGATCATGATCGGCGTCATTCTACGCCATCGGGAAAGGCATTCAATGCCTCGATGTGGCCCCCGGGGCCTTCCCATCGGTGATGTTGGGCAAGGCTCGCGGCGAGGTAGCGGGTCGCCCCGTCGATCGCCGTGGCGAGATCCTCGCCTCTCGCGAGGCGGGCTGTGATGGCGGCCGAAAGGGTGCAACCGGTGCCGTGGACATCGGGCACGGCGAGACGGGGCCGCGTGAAAAGGCGCGCTTCTCCCGAGATCCAGGCGTGGTCGGTGATGAGTTCGTCGGAGGAGGTCAAGTGGCCGGCCTTCAGCAACACATTGCAGCCATAGCGCTCGTGGAGCTGCCGTGGTGCGGCGGCGAAGTCCTCGGAGGAGCGGATCGGAGAACCGAGGAGGATCTCCGCCTCGGGCAGATTCGGGGTGATGAGAAGGGCGAGGGGAAGGAGATCAGACTTCATCAAGGCCAACCCCGCTTCGTCGAGTAACGTCGCCCCGGCTCCGGCGCGGATCACGGGATCGACGACGAGCGGCAGGTGCGGATGTGCCTGTGCAAACTCGACCACGGCGGCCACCAGACTCTCCTTGCCGAGCATTCCCGTTTTCATGGCCGAGAGGGGAAAAGCAGACGCAACCCCCTTGAGTTGAGCATTCAAAAGGGTTGGGTCGAGGGGGTCGATCCGACTGACCGATCCCGGTACTTCCGCGACGATCGCCGTGACCGCGCAGACGCCGTGGACTCCGTGGGCGGCGAAGGTTTTCAGATCCGCCTGCAATCCGGCCCCGGCCGAAGAGTCGGATCCGGCGATGGTGAGGGCGATCGGTGGGTTGCTGCTCATACTCTTACTCTTACCTCATACTCCTACTCAGCGACAAGCGACGTTCGATTTGAGTATGAGTATGAGTAGGAGGTAAGAGTATGAGGTAAGAGTAAGAGTGTTTGTATGACGGGTTTCCCCAATTTCCCGCCTTGTCCGCGCCGGATCCCGGGGCAAAGATGAGCAACATGGCCCACCCCGACCCCTGGCCCAAATCGATCTTCGCCCGCAACCTCACCGAGGAGGCGGGGATCACCGAATTGATGGATGACCTCGGCGAGGCATTGACCCTCGGCCGTGGCAAGATCCGCATGATGGGCGGCGGCAATCCCGCCCACATCCCGGCGATGGAGGTGATCTGGCGCGAACGGATGCGCGAGCTGCTCGACGATCCCTCGGGAGAGTTCGACCGTGTCCTCGCCGATTACGACCCACCGGCGGGCAGTCCCGCCTTCCGTGCGGCGGTCGCGGATTTCCTCAACCGCGAGTATGGCTGGAAGTTGACTTTGGCGAATGTCGCGGTGACCAACGGCGGCCAAAGCGCCTTCTTTTTCCTGCTGAACCGCTTCGCGGGAGCGATGGCGGACGGAAGCGAAAAACGCATCCTCCTGCCGCTCGTCCCGGAATACATCGGCTACGGGGATCAGGGCGTATCCGCGACGGCGCTGTTCGACAGCCGGCGGCCGGAGATCGAACTGATCGGGGAGCGGAGCTTCAAATACCACATCGACTTCGGGAAGCTCGCCGTCGATGAGAGCCACGGGGCCATCGCCGTCTCGCGTCCGACGAATCCCAGCAGCAATGTGCTCACCGATGACGAGATTTCCCGACTCCGCCGGATCGCCTCGGATCGCGGCATCCCTCTGATCATCGACAATGCCTACGGGCAGCCCTTTCCCGGCGTCATTCTCACCGAGACCCGCCCGGTCTGGGATGAAAACATGATCCTGACAATGAGCCTCAGCAAGCTGGGCCTGCCCGGCACGCGCACCGGCATCGTCGTGGCGCGGGAAGACCTCATTTCCGACATCCGCTCGATGACGGCGATCGTTGGTCTGGCGAACAACAATCTCGGCCAGGCCCTCGCCCGTCCCCTGATCGAGTCAGGCCGCATCCGCTCCCTGGCCGACGAAGTGGTGCGCCCCTACTACCGACACCGTGCCGAGCGGGCGTTGGCCTTGGCCCACGAACATCTCCCACCCGACGTGCCGTGGCGGATCCACCAGAGCGAAGGCGCCTTTTTCCTTTGGTTCTGGTTTCAGGATCTCCCGGTCTCGTGCCGCGAACTCTACCGCCGCCTCAAAGACTCCGGACTCCTCATTGTGCCGGGGAAAGCCTTCTTCTTCGGGCTTGATACCAAGGGCTGGCCGCACGCCGAACAATGCATCCGGGTCAGTTTCACCCAGCCCGAGGAGGTCGTCGCAGATGGGTTTAAGATCCTCGGCCGCGTCGTTGCTGAAGTCTATCGGTGAGGGCTTGCGAGACCTTTTACTTTTTACCTTCCCACCTTTTACCGGCTAAGCCGGCTTGCCGGCTTAGCCTTCCACCTTCACCGCGCTCGGCTTGCCGCCGGCGTCGGTGGCGAAGGACATGCTCAGATTCCAGTGGCTGGCGATGCGCTTCAGTAGTTCGCGGCGGGAGATGTCTTTGCTCGCGAAATTGAAGGCCGCTGCCTTTACGGGGAGGTTCGAAGTCTCGTAGTAGATGTCGTTCAGAGGCACCTGGTCGAAGATGAGCTGGGGCGTCATGTGCTTGTAATCGACCTCGAAACGCTCGTCGAGCCACTTCGCGAGTGGCGCGTAGTTGGTGACCAGAAAGCCGGCGAGGCCGTTCGCGTCGCCCGTTGTCGCACCGCCGGCACCGCCGGCGGCATCGGGTTTCCTCGGGTCGGAGCAAGAGGTGCCGGTCAGGGCGAGTGCGAACAAAGAGGTCAAAAGCCAAGCTTTCATGAAAAGAATCAGCAGAAAGATACCGGATTCCCTCGAATTGTCTTTGAAATAATCGCGGTTCCGGGTTCAGACTGCCTCCCATCATGCGGACCGCGATTTACCCCGGCAGCTTCGACCCGATCCACAACGGCCACCTCGACGTGATCGGGCGGGCCGCGAAACTCTGCGAGCGCGTTGTCGTAGCCGTGGCCGTCAATCATGCGAAGACCGGCCTTTTTTCCATGGAAGAACGGGTCGACCTGATCCGCGCCGCCTCCGCCCGGATCCCGGGGATCGAAGTGAAGTCCTTCTCCGGACTGCTCGTCGATTTCGTCCGCGAGGAAAAAGGGGATGCTGTCATCAGGGGGCTCCGCGCGGTCTCGGACTTCGAATACGAATTCCAGATGGCCCTGATGAACCGCAGCCTCGACGAGAATTTCGAGACGATCTTCCTCATGCCGAGCCAGAAGAACATCTACCTGAGCTCCCGCATCGTGAAGGAGGTCGCGACGCTCGGCGGGGACATCGACCGCTTCGTGCCGGAAGTGGTGAAGGCGGCGTTGCGGGCGAAGCTGGGGCGGTGAGACCTTCGGGCGTTGCCAGGTGGGGGCGGTTACGAATTCGTCATCGCGGGGTCCTTTACGTGTGGTGGGTGTGCGCGATGTTCGCATCGAGCCCCCCTTGAGACGATCCATGATTCACGATCCCGCCCCCTCCCTGCCGGTATGGAAAGTCCCCCCGCCGGACGTCAGCTTCAGGAATCTCGGGGATCCGATCGTCCATTTGAAGAAGGATTTCCGGCGGGTGTGGGCGCAGGTCCGTCGTTTCCTGAGGCGCTGGTATTGGGGGATTCTCGCTTCGGGAGTGGCGGTCGCCCTGCCTGCTTTCTTCCTCCTGCATCCGCATGATGCCGGGTTGGTGGACTGGGTCCGCTCCGCGGAGGCGAAAGGGTTGGATCAAGCGGCGGGACGGCTCGGGGTTTGGGGCGATTTCACCCATTTCAACCTGATCTTGTGTGCCAGCATCTGGACGATCGCGTTTTTCCGGCGATCGCGGCTCTTTCAGCGCCTCGCGATCGTGGTGTTGATGGCCTCGATCATGTCGGGAGCGACCTGCAATCTCCTGAAGCAGCTCACCGGCCGCCCCCGCCCCCACAAGGAGTTTCCGGACCGCTTCCACGGGGTGACCGCGGCCATACGTGGCTGGGACTTCCACAGTTTTCCCTCGGGGCACACTTCCACCGCCTTCGCCTCTGCGAGCGCACTGTTGGCGGGGGCGGGGCCGGTCGGCATGATCGGGGGAGGTGCGTCCCTGCTCTTCAGTGGCAGCGTTTCCTGGGCGAGGGTTTACAAAGACAGGCACTATCCCACCGATGTCGTTGCCGGGATTTGGTTGGGAGCCGTTTTCGGCCTGGCCGCGGGGCTGCCCTATCGGCGGATTCGCAGGCGCGTCCGCAGGCGGTTCGCTTACCGGGTGGAATCCATGACCCTGCCTCTGCTGGATCCGGCATCTTTTGTCCAAGCCGACCCGCCCCCCGGCACCGGTCAGGGCGGAGCCGAGGCTTCCGATTTGGGAACGACGAGGAGCAGTTCAACCCAGCTGGAGCGCGAGACGTTGTAACCGCGGACGAGGGAGGTTTCAAATCGATCGAGATCGAGCCCCTCTTGAAGGGTGGAGGTGAAATCCTTCTCCGGGAGTCCATCCCAGCGCCCGTTCTTGAGGAAACGCTGGATCGCTTCATCCGCAGGCCATTCACGGGAAAGGAAAACGGCCGCCCGCTCTTGGTTTACCTCCTTGTGCAGCCAGGGGAAGGCGCGATCGAAACGGCCATCGAGCTCCCAACCTCCCGGTTGCGGGTGATAAAAAACGAGGCTCGGCTCGGTAAATGCACAGGCTCGGAGACGCGTTCCCTCGGGCAGCGAGTCCTCGATCCGGTCTCTCACGATCACGGCAGGGTGCATCCGCCGGATCGCCTCGCCTCCCAGGGAGAACCCAACGGGCACGGGGAGCACGAAGACAAGGGTAGCCATCGCGCCCTTCCAGGATCGCTTTCCAGGGCCGGTCGTGGCGAGACGCGGCATCAGGGGCATGCCCACGGCGAGGCCGCCGAGGCCGGCTGCGGTGGTGAAGAAGAGGGTTCGGAAACCGCGCATCTCCTCCGGCCACGGTATCAACCAGCCGGCCACGGCGATGGCCGCGGTGAGAAATCCGGGAACAGCGACGCACCCGGCAAACCACCGGCGTGCGAATCGGGTCTCCGTCCGAGGCAGCATTCCTTCCCGGAAAAGTAGAAGGAAAAACGCCGGGAAGCCCGGCAGGATGTAATGCGGAAGTTGCGTCGCGTAGAACCCGAACAAAAGAAAGGGAGCGACAAACCATCCCAGAAGAAACGACCGGAGCAGATCGTCCCGGCACCTCTCTCCGGCGAAGAGCGCGGCCGGGGCGAAGGCGCTCCATGGGAGCAGTGAGAAGATCGCCGAGATGGGGTAAAAGAGTAGCGGAAGATTGATGCGGCCGTTGAAGGCGGAAAATCCGCGTTCAACGACGTGGGTGCCGATACCGACCTCCCAGAATGCCCCCTTCGTCTGGATGAGCGCGGGGATGCCCCAGAGACCAACGGCGAGGGTCGCGATGAGGAGCGCCGGGAAAATTTGGAGGCGGCTCCATGGTAGTGGTTTGCGCCAGAGGAGGAATCGCGTCAGGAGAAGCGCGACTAGCGGCACCGCCCAGGCCACGGGACCTTTCGCAAGAAAGCCGAGGGAGAGCGATGCGGTGAAAACCCAGAACCACCTTCCGTAAGGACGCGGCGTCTCAATGACCAGAAGGAGACGGGCGATCGCGCCCATGGT
>JALRFZ010000152.1 GCA_023253615.1 Verrucomicrobiales bacterium
CTCGTAGCCGGCCGTGTCCCCGGTCCAGCCGGCGAGGTCCTTGCCGTTGAAGAGGTCCTTCCACTCGGCCGATTCGAGGAGGGCGAGGGGACGCTTGGCGGCCTCGCGGTTCGGATCGGGTTTGGCCGCGTTCTGGGCGGCAAGGGGCAGGGTGAGACAGGCCAGGGCAGTGATGCCGGCCACGACAAAGGGCAGGGGGCGGTTCCTCATGGCCGCTATCAGACCACGGCGCGCGCGCTTCAACAATGACGTGGTTGCGGACGGCGGGTGGCGTCAATCCCTCTGGAAAAGGCTCACTCCACCGGATCACGGTGCTCGACGATCTCGTCGATGAACTCCGATCCGCGATCCGCGTCTGAGCCTCCGGGCAGGCTGGCGAGATGGAAGAGGGCATCGCCTTCGTCGGCGTGGGCTTCACGGCTGATTCCGATGACGAGGCCCTCGACCTCGCTGTGGATCACGGTCTCGTAGCGTCCGAAAGGATCGGCGATGGTGCCGAGGCGGGCTCCGGGAGTGACGCGTTTGCCGAGATCGGTTTCGGGAATGACGAGCCCACCCTGCGGCGCCCGCACCCAGGTGGTGGAGCGGGCGAAAAGGGTCGCGGACGAGGCCCCGGCATCGGACTTCAGCGCCGGCAGCATGCCGAGAAAGCGCATCACCCCGAGGATGCCGCGCAGACCGCAACGGATCGCCTCGGGGCAGAGTCGGAAGGCTTCGCCGCCCTCGAACAAGAGCGAGGGGATTTCCTTCCCCTTGAGATGCGCCCGCAGCGAGCCCTCGCGCAGCCCTGTCTCGATGACGATCGGCGGGGCGAAGGCACGGGCCAGATCGACCGCGAAAGGATCGCCCGGGGAAATGCGGATCTGGGGGAGGTTCGGACGTCCCACGGCTCCGCCGTGGAAATCGATCGAATGTGTCGCGTGGGGCACGATCTCCCTGGCGAAGGCGTGGGCGAGCCGGGATCCGAGCGAGCCTTCGGGCGATCCGGGAAAGAGGCGGTTCAGATCGCGCCGATCCGGGAGGTAGCGGCTGCGGGCGAGGAAAGCCGGCATGCAGACGACCGGCACGATGATGAGGCTGCCTTTGAGCGATCGCAGATTCCGCATCTGGAGGAGGCGGCGGAGGATCTCGACGCCGATCAATTCATCGCCGTGGAGTCCCGCGGTGAGGAGCAGGACCGGCCCCGGCTGGCGACCGCGACGCACGTGGACGTGCATCGTCACGGGCTGGTATCCGGTGAGCGATCCGACGGGCAGATCGACCACTCCCCCCTCGCCGGGGAAAAATTCGACGGCGCCGATGCGGAGAGGGGTGGCTTCGTTCATGCGGCATTTCTTCTCATACTCCTACTCTTACCTCATACTCCTACTCACAAACGAACGTGCCTGGTCTCTCGATGAGTATGAGGTAAGAGTATGAGTATGAGATTTGTAATCACCCTTTGCCCTTCGTCCGGGTGCTCTTCTTGCCTTTCGCCTGTTTCTCGATGAATTCGATAATCATCCCGGCAATGTCTTTTCCGGTCGTGGTCTCGATGCCTTCCAGCCCCGGCGACGAGTTCACCTCCATCACGACCGGGCCGTGGTTCGAGCGCAGCAGATCGACCCCCGCGACGTTCAGGCCCATGATCCCGGCGGCACGCACCGCGGTGGAGCGCTCTTCCGGGGTGATCTTGATGACCGAGGCACTGCCGCCGCGGTGGAGATTCGAACGGAATTCCCCCTCCTTGCTCTGTCGCTTCATCGCCGCGACGACCTTGCCGCCGACGACGAGACAGCGGATGTCCGCCCCCTTCGCCTCCTTGATGTATTCCTGGGCGAGGATGTTCGCGTTGAGTCCCCGGAACGCCTCGATGACCGACTCCGCCGCCTGCCGCGTCTCGGCGAGGACGACGCCGACCCCCTGCGTGCCCTCGAGCAGCTTGATCACGAGCGGTGCGCCGCCGACCTGGTCGATGAGCGCGTCGGTCGCCCGCGGGTCGTGCGCGAAGCCGGTCACGGGCAGGCCGATCCCCTTGCGGGCGAGGAGCTGCAGGCTGCGCAGCTTGTCGCGCGAACGCGAGATCGCCACCGATTCATTCACGCTGTAGACGTTCATCATTTCGAACTGCCGCACCACGGCACAGCCGAAGAAGGTCTGCGAGGCGCCGATGCGCGGGATCACCGCGTCGTAGCCCTCGAGCTTTTCACTGCCGAGGAAGATGGCGGGCCGCATCGAGGTGATCTCCATGTGGCAGCGGACGTAATCGATCACCCGCATCTCGTGGCCGCGCTTGATCCCTGCTTCGTAGAGGGCGTTGGTCGAGTAGAGTTTGCGGTTGCGGGATAAAATGGCGATTTTCATTCGGGGAAAAGGGTGCGGAGAAGACGCGGCGCGCGGAGCGTTCAGGCAAAACGGACGGAGACCGGTCGCTCAACCAGCCGAGGGGCGGGAGCGGAGGGGTTTGCCAAAGAGATAGGAGAGGGAGGGATTCACGAGAAAACGATCTTTCATCGCGGTCCTGCCCAAAAGCATGCGGAATTTCATGTTGTCGCGCCTCGTGAGGCTGAATTCGACCTCCCACAAATGCGGACCGAGGGCGACGGGGACGCGGACGAAGGGACGCTCCTCCTCATGGCCGCCGGAATCGCGGACGATGCGGCGGTCGACCAAAGGCAGGTCGCAATGGGCGACGAGAGCGGGTTTCTTCGGCAGGGGATGGACGCAAAAGCGCACCCGGGGTACACCGGCGGCTTCGTAGATCTCCAGGCCGCGGGTGTGCAGGCACGAGCTG
Source organism: Verrucomicrobiales bacterium (assembly GCA_023253615.1). Classification (GTDB taxonomy): domain Bacteria; phylum Verrucomicrobiota; class Verrucomicrobiia; order Verrucomicrobiales; family DEV007; genus Arctic95D-9. The sequence goes on from JALRFZ010000152.1 coordinate 2,774, forward strand.
CGCGCGCCCGTATCGACCTTGGCCTTGATCCGGGAGATGCCGAGCTCCGGGATCGAAAGCCATTCGCGCCATCCGAGGGTGTCGGGGCTGGTGACAATTGTGGACACTTCGCCAAGATACTCTTCCCGCGTCCGGGGCCAAACGCATATTCACGCGTGAAAGTGAAAAGGATCGTCACCTCGCGCCCTTGCGGTGGGGAGAGGAGCAAGATGACGCTTGATCGGAAGGGGGCTTTTCCGTTATAAGGGGGATCATTCGCGAATGACCTCCCTCTCCATCCCTTGCGCGTCGATCCCGCGATCCGCTTGCCGCCTGCTTGTCCTGGGGCTGGCCGCTTCGGCCGTGTTGCTTGCCTGGGTGGGCTCCGGAGTCTTGGCGAAGGAAGGGAAGGCGTGGAAATTTTTCGCGATGGATAC
>JALRFZ010000162.1 GCA_023253615.1 Verrucomicrobiales bacterium
GGGATTCATCCGCCTCCTCGGTGAAGACGGGCACATCGCTCCCGACAAAAAAGTGTTCCTCGACTCCGCGGAGCGCCCCGCGGAATCCGGTGCAGAGGATCGGCGGTGTCGAGACCTCGAAAGGCACACCCTCGCGATCGATGAGGGCATAACGGTCACCGAGGGATTTCACCTCGACGATGTCGGCGTTCTTGTAGAAACGGATCGAGCCCGGTGCCTCGAGAAAGGCGGCCTTGAGGCGATCGCGGGTGTAGGGAGTCAGCGTCCGGCTCGGATCGGAATGGTCGGAGTGCCAGGGCTCGCCGCGCGAAAAGACATGCACCGATTTGCCGGCGCGGGCGAGATGCACGGCCGCATCGATCCCGCTTTCGAAGCCCCCGATGAGGGCGTGCTCGACCCCGGGCAATTCCCTCCAATCGGCCACCTCGCTGTTGTGCAGGCAGAGATCGGCCCCGGCGATGTCGCCGCGGTGGGGTTGGAAAAACTCCCCCGCCGCCCAGATCACGAAGCGGGCGCGGCGCTTGCCCTCGCTTGTTTCGATGATGAATTCGCGGCCCTTTTTCTTCACCGCATTCACCTCGACCCCGCTCTCGACCGGCAACTGGTAGAAGTCGGCCACGGCCCTCAGGTAGCGGGCATACTCCTCCCCCGAGGGATGCTCGCGCCCGAGGAAATCGGCCACCGAGGTCTGCGGAGTGATGGCGTTGAGATCGACCTGGCCGAAGGGATTCGAATGAAACGAGGGCGTGATCATCCGCATCTGCGCGGGCCAGTGCTCGAAGGCCGCGCCGACCCCGCGCCGGTCGAGGATCGCGAGATTTTCCACCCCGCAGGCCTTCAGGGCGACAGCACATCCCAAGCCCGCCGGACCGGCTCCGACGATGAGGACGTCGTGCCGGGTGGAGGAGGAAGGGGAGCGGAATCGCATAAACGCAATTTGTTTGCGATATCGGAGAAACGCAAGTTGATTGCAGTTAATTCCTGAATTCCGAGCTTCGGCCGGCTGCGAGAGCTTGACTTCCGTATTTGTGTAAACGACAGGTTTCTGTATGGCTGTTTCCATCAGCACCACCGAGGCGGCCCGGCATCTGGGTGAATATCTCGCCCGCATCAAGCATCGCGGAGAGCGCTTCGTGCTGACGCGGAATGAACGTCCCGTGGCCGAGTTGATTCCGGTCGTCGGCAGCCACACGGCGACCTGGGGACAGGTCCTTGAGGCTCTTGCCGGACTCCCGGCCGACCCCGGTTTCGCGGATGACCTCGAAATGGTGAATCGTGCCGACCTGCCCGCCGCCAATCCATGGGACTGATCGTCGATACCTCTGCTCTCATCTCGTGGGAACGCGCCCTCGTCGCCGGAGAGCCTGTTGATCTCTCGGTCGACGAAGAGCTGGCGCTCCCAGCGATTGTCTGGGCTGAGGCCCTCATCGGCGTGCGCCTCGCGAAATCGGCGACCGATGCCGCGCGGCGACGGGCCCGTCTCGAAGCGATCCGCCGGGTGCTCGAAGTGCAAGCCTTCACCCCCGGTATCGCCGAACACTATGCCGACATTTTCTCCGAATTGAGCGAGGCTGGTGCGATGATCCCGCAAAATGACATCGCCGTCGCCGCGACCGCCCGCGCGATGGATTTCGGCGTGCTCGTCGGGCCGTCCGATGAAGCCCATTTCCGCCGCGTCTCCGGTCTCGTCGTCCGGGTCCTGGGACGGGTCGAGGGAGAGACTCCCACTTCCAAACCTCCCGTTCCATGATCGCATCCCCTTCCCACGAGACCCTCGCCGAGCATTTCTCCCTGCTCCCCGATGCCGATGAACGGCTCCGGTTCCTGATCCAGCTCGGGCGGAATCTGCCGCCGCTCGATCCGTCGGAGCAGGTCGAGGAGAATCTCGTGCGCGGCTGCATGTCCTCGGTCTGGCTCGTCTGCGAGCGGGGCACGGACGGAACCCTGACCTTCCGCGGCGGCAGCGATGCCCAGATCGTCTCCGGGCTCGTCGCCATCGTCCTGGCGCGGTATTCGGGGCGGACTCCCGAGGCCATCCTCTCGCTCGATCCCGCCTCGCTCCTCGCGGGCTTCGGGCTGGAAAGCGAAATCAGCCCCGGCCGCCGCAACGGCCTCTCCTCCATGATCGCCCGCATCCGCCAGTTCGCGGCCGAGGCGCTGGGGTAGCGCTTTTACAATTCTTGTCCTGGCCGGGACAAGAATTGTAAAGGCGGTCGCTCACTCCCCGATCCGCAGCACGTGGACGCGCGTCCAGCGTTTGCCGGTGACGTGGAGAAGCCGGGTCTCCGGGTCCCAGGCGATGCCGTTGAGAACGGCTTCCGGATCGCTGGGGCGCGGACGCTCGAGCGCGGCGAGGTTCAGAGAGGCCTCGACGTGTCCGGACTCGGGATTGATCACGAGGATGTCCTCGGTGTGCCAGCGGTTCGCGTAGACCTTGCCTTCGATGAACTCGAGTTCGTTGAGCTGATCGACCGGGCCGAGGTGATCCCGCACGTTCACGGTGCGGACGACGGCGAAGGTTTCGGGATCGAGAAAGCGGAGCCGGTCGGTGCCATCGCTGAGAAGGAAATGGGCGCCATCCCACGCGAGACCCCAGCCTTCCCCTTCGTAGCGGAAGTCGCCGACACGTTCGAAGCTGTCGCGATCGTAGAGGAAGCCCTTGCCGCTTTTCCATTCGAGCTGGTAGAGCCGGTCGCCGCGCAAGGCGAGCCCCTCGCCGAACGCGGTGGGAGGCAGGTCGCGGCGCTCGAGAACTTTGCCGGTCGCCGGCTCGACCCGCCGCAGGGTCGATTTTTCGTAGCCGCCGGTGGACTCGTAGTAGACACCCTCGTGGAGGAGCAGTCCCTGGGTCGAGGCGAAGGGATCGTGCGGCGTGCTGGCGACGAGTTCGTAGGTGAGGCGGCGGGGTTCGGGAACGCTCTGATCGCCGCACGCGACGAGACTCCCCAGACAGGCGATCAGTGCGATGGAAAGGGACAGGGGGCGTGATTTCATTTTTCGGAGGTAAAGTCTCCTCGTCCCTTGGTTTTGTCATCCGTTCTCCGGTGACCCGGCCGTTTCATGGAGACGGATCCTTGCAATTCGTGTCCCGGCGGGACAAGAATTGCAAGGATCGCGGGGTCATGGTGGTTTCGGGAGGGATGTCTGAAGGCGGGAAGTCGCGACGGAGAAGAACATCGGAGGTTCCACCTCACCCATTGCTCACCCACCGGCTCACGCAGCCCTCGTTCGCCTGGCTCACGGTGGCGGCGAAGTCGGCGAGGTAACCGCGCTGGTAACGGCGTTCGGGAAGGGCGGCCCGTCGTTCCGGTGCGTCGAGGTCGGCCGCGACGTGGATCGTGCCGGCGAGCAGGTCGAAGGCGATGGAATCGCCGTCGCGCACTGCGGCGATCGGCCCACCCACGGCGGCTTCGGGTGCACAATGGACGCCCACGGCCCCGCCCGAGACACCGGACACGCGGGTGTCGGAGAGCAGGGCGACCTTGCCTTTCAACTCCGGCACGGCGAGGGCGGCGCTGGCAACGTGGACTTCGGGCATGCCGGAGGCGACGGGACCGCTGCCGCGGATCACGACAACATGCCCGGGCCGGATGCGGCCGGCGGCGGCGGCCTCGTGGACTTCGCGCGAATCGTCGAAGCAGATCGCGGTGCCCTCGAAGCGCGGGGTGTCGAGCGAGGAGACTTTGAAGACGACGCCATCAGGGGCCACGTTGCCGAAGCAGATCTGGATGTCGGCGTAGGGTTTGAAGGGAGCTTCGAGCGGCGCGATGAGTTCCTGATCGCGCGGCACCGGAGGGATGGCGGCGAGATTCTCCGCGAGGGTCCGGCCGGTAACGGTGAGACAGCTCCCGTCGAGCCAACCGCCGTCGAGGAGATGCCGCAGCAGCATCGAGGTGCCGCCAATTCGATGGAGATCGTGCATCGTGCCGTTGCCACGGGGGGCGAAGTTGCAGAGCACGGGCGTCTTCCGGCAGATCGTCTGAATATCGTGCAAGGTGAAGGCGACGCCGGCTTCGCGGGCGAGGGCGAGGAGGTGGAGGATGCCGTTGGTCGATCCGCCGATCGCGGCGAGCGTCGTGGTGGCGTTGACGAAAGCCTCGCGGATGAGGATGTCGCGGGGGCGGATGCCGCGCTC